>DAOOQH010000001.1:0-65269 GCA_035388625.1 Chitinophagaceae bacterium
TTGAAAAAAATTATGCACATTCTTTGGAAGGTAAAGTATCTTAGAATACACAGATCAGAACTGAATTTATCTGTATGTTCTGAAACAGAAATGCAAAAAATATGTATCTCGCAGATCACTTATTTTATACAGATTAGAATTGGCTTTATCTGTGTGTTCTGTGATATCTGTGTGAAAAAATATCTGTCTCACAGATCACTCAGATAACACAGATCAGAACTCAATTTATCTGTATGTTCTGAAACAGAAATGCAAAAAATTATTAATCTCACGGCTAACTCAGATAACACAGCTTAGAATTGGCTTTATCTGTGTGTTCTGTGATATCTGTGTGAAAAAATATCTGTCTCACAGATCACTCAGATAACACAGATCAGAACTGAATTTATCTGTATGTTCTGAAACAGAAATGCAAAAAATTATTAATCTCGCAGATAACTCATACTATACAGATTAGAATTGGCTTTATCTGTGTATTCTGTGTGAAAAAAAATTAAGAAACATACAAATCATTCATATTTGAAGAATGAGAGATTGCTAGATCCATCAGACAAACAGATAAAATCCTTACAATCACTTTACTAATTTAAAAAAGTTAAAGTCTTTATTGTTTTCTTTATTTTCATAAAAGGATTTTTTTTCAGCTCTTGCACTTGAAGTGTTTTGCCATTTACAAATAATAGTTTGTATTCTCTTGTCATAAAAAAACCAGCATCACGTGTTTCGGCATAAATCGTCAAAATTTTATTATCATTTGTTTTTGATGTAATACTCATTTTACTAGTAATTGCTTTCGGGTCTAAGGACGTTAACAACATCGTTCGTTTATTTAAAAGCGTATCTGTAAATACTTCTATACTATAATGTTTATCCAATTTTTCTTGAAACAAATTCGCTTTTAAAAATGGTTGTTTTAAATCATCCCAATTCACCTCATTTGCTTTTAAAAAACTTGAATCCTTTTTCCCATCTATATTACTAATTAATTTAAAGGTATTAGGCGGTTTTTGAAAAGGTTCTAAATTTTGTTTAAAAAGCAATTCCATATCTGGATAATTCATGATTGAATCACCATTATATTTCTTTTTATTGCCACACGACATAATTGAAACACAAAAAACAAAACCTATACAAACTAATTTTATTTGATTCATAATTACATCTTTACTTTATAATGAAGTTGTTGTAAAAGTTGCACAACCTTTGCTTTATAATCACCTTGAATAATTATTTCTGCATCCTTTGCCGAACCTCCCGTACCACATTTTGTTTTTAATAATTTACCCAAAATCTCCAAGTCGCTTTGCACACCAACAAAACCAGTAATGAGTGTAACCACTTTACCAGCACGCTGTTTGCTATCCAAACTTACTTTTAATAATTGTTTTTCTGGTGGCAATGTCACTTGTTCCTCTTCGAGTTCTTCTTTAAATGCATCTGGATTTGTTGAAAAAACCAATCCACCGGTAAATATTTTTTTCTTATTCATTATGAGTCTAAAGTGAATTTATATGTTGTGGTACAATTAATTTTAACGCATTTGGCATCACATTTATTTTACATTGGCCATTGCAGTCGTGCGCATCACCATCAGTTTGAAAATATTTTAAATTTGGACCTTCAATCGTAATCGCTTGAGTTCGAATATACAGGCAATTTTTATTTTGAGTTAACTTTTTTCGCCATCCATCCCAAACAAATTTAAACCCATTAAAAAAGTTTATTTTTTTAACCAATATCATATCTAAATATCCATCTTGTAAAGTGGCTTTAGGCGCTATTTCAAATCCATATCCAAATTCCTTGCCATTTGCAATATTTAAAAAAAATGCTTTTTGAGTAAACGTTTTTTCTTCAGTTTCTATTGTATAGGTATCAGGTTGATAAGTAAAATAATTCTGAATCACTTTCAAAATATACATTTTTAATCCGCGACTTTTCGTTTGCTTAATTGTGTTACAAACGGTTGCATCAAAACCAACGCCTGCATTACTAATAAAATAAACATGATTTGCCTTTCCTAAATCGATAAACATTGCTTTACCTTCAACAATCAACTTCACAGCATCTTCAATATGCAAGGGAATTTCACAATGTCGGGCTAAACCATTTCCCGAACCTGTTGGCACAATGCCTAACGAAATACTTGTGTTGGCTAATTCTTGAATTACTTCATTCACTGTGCCATCGCCACCAACAGCAATAATTGTTTCAAACTTTTTTTCAATTCCTTCTTTCGTCAGTTCCTTGGCATGTCCTCCAAAACGAGTAATATGAATCTCGTACGTAAACCCATTTAAATAGTGTTCAATTGAAGATTTTAATTTTTCAATTCTTTTAGAACCGATTCGTGCATTGACAATAAAATAAAAAGATTTTGACATGCCTTACTTGACCGCTTTTAAACTTAAATCCATACTTACTGCATGATGAATAATAGCACCAGCAGAAATAAAATCAACACCTGTTGCTGCAAAATCTGCAATTGTATCGAGGGTAATGCCTCCACTCGCTTCGGTTTCAAATTGTTTATTTATTAAAGCAAGTGCTTCAACGATTTGATCAGGCTTAAAATTGTCTAACATAATTCTATCAACACCACCATGCGCAATCACTCTTTTTACATCATCTATACTTCTTGTTTCAACTTCAATTTTAAGATTTAAGTGTTTCCGTTTTAAATACTCATTTGTTTTGTCAATCGCTTTCTCAATTCCGCCACAATAATCTATATGGTTATCTTTCAACATAATCATATCATACAAACCAAAACGATGATTTAATCCACCACCAATTACAACCGCTCTTTTCTCAAACCATCGGAAATTAGGTGTCGTTTTACGTGTATCTAAAATTTTTGTTGGATAATCTTTTATTTTTTCAACAAAGGCATTGGTTAAAGTAGCAATACCACTCATTCGTTGCATAATATTTAAAACCAATCTTTCAACTTTTAAAATGGTGTGTACCGAAGCCTTTACCTCAAACGCAATTTGACCATAATTCACACGATCACCGTCATTTAATACTTGAATAAACTCACTTTCAGGTTCAACTAAACTAAATATTTGCTTGGCAATTTCTATTCCGGCAATGATGCCTTCTTCCTTTACTTTTAATACAGCCTTACCCATTTCTTCCTTGGGTATACAAGCTAAGGTTGAATGATCGCCATCTCTTACATCTTCCTCAAGGGCTGTTTTTATAAACTCGTTGAAATTCATTGTTCAAAAGTAATGTTTAGATGCGAAGTCAGAAGCAAAAAAGTAAATGGATTTTTAATCAAGTCAATCACAAATTGAATGAATCAATTACTTCTCAAACCGAATTTCACGTAGAAGATAATTGCCATTTTTCATCACAAACAACATATATACGCGATACATCCCATTACTGGTTGACATATTGCCTAAAATAAAAAAAGCTTTATTAGCAGGAGATTTTCCACTTTGTTTATTTGTAAAACTAATCGGCTCTACTTTTGAAAAGAAATTTTGAATAATTAATTCGGCTTGCTTTTTGCTATAGAACTTTGTTTTATCATCAAAACCTAAATCTATTTGTTTATCAAAATACGCAGACAAACCTTTCGCATCTCCTTGTTTTAATGTATTTCCAATGTCTTCGAGATTTGCTTGTGCACTCAATGAGGAGTAAATTAAAATAAAAAGTAAACCAATGAGAAATTGTTTTCTTAAGGGTAGTTTTGAAGATATTTTAGTAGGTGACTTCAAGTGGGGTAATTAGACCAATTTACTGCAAAGATTACATTATTTTTGCAATTATGCTTAAAAAGAGTTTATTAATCATCATGGACGGCTGGGGACACGGCAAAATAGCGGCTTCTGATGCTATTCAACACGCCAATGTTCCTTTTGTTAAATCTTTATATTCGCAATACCCTCATGCTGAACTTATTACCTGTGGTGAGGCAGTTGGTTTACCCGATGGTCAAATGGGGAATAGTGAAGTAGGTCATTTAAATATAGGTGCAGGTCGAATTGTTTACCAAGAACTACAACGCATCAATGTTGCTATTAGAGATGGTGAACTTAAATCGAACCTCATATTTCAAAATACACTGAATTATGCAAAAACGAATTCTAAAACCCTTCATTTAATTGGTTTAATAAGTGACGGTGGTGTTCACTCACATATTAACCACTTGAAAGCAATTTGCGACTATTGTAACGAAAGTCAAATCCAATCAGTGATGCTTCATTTATTTACTGATGGTAGAGATACGGATCCCAAAAGTGGATATGGTTTTATAGAAGAAATACAAGAATATTTAAAAAATAGTGATTGCAAAATTGCAAGCATCACAGGCCGTTACTTTGCAATGGATAGAGATAAACGTTGGGAAAGAGTAAAAGTGGCCTATGAAGCTTTAGTGAATGGAGTTGGTATTAAAACCTCCAATCTTTTAAATAGTATTCAAGAAGCTTATGATTCAGGCATTACAGATGAATTTTTAAAACCACTCATTGCGATTGACGAAAACGGATTGCCATTAGCCACAATAAAAGATGGAGATGCTGTCATGTGTTTTAATTTCAGAACAGATCGATGTCGCGAAATCACTGAAGTGTTAACACAGCAAGACTTTCCGGAGTTTGAAATGCACAAACTCGCTTTGTACTATACAACAATGACTGAGTACGACAAAACCTTTGAACGTGTAAATGCTATTTTTACCAATGACGATCTAAAAAATACATTAGGTGAGGTTCTTGAACAAAATCATAAAACTCAAATCAGAATTGCAGAAACTGAAAAATATCCACATGTCACTTTCTTTTTTAGTGGCGGAAGAGAAGAAGAATTTATTGGCGAAAAACGAATTATGTGTCCATCGCCTCAAGATGTAGCCACTTACGATTTAAAACCTCAAATGAGTGCCATTGATTTAACCAATGCGCTATTACCTGAAATTGAATTACAAACTGCTGATTTCATTTGCTTAAATTTTGCCAATGCAGATATGGTTGGTCATACCGGCGTTTGGGATGCCGTTATAAAAGCTGTAGAAACAGTTGATCAATGTGTTGAAAAACTTGTTACACTAGCGCTTGCAAAAGATTATACCATATTTTTAACTGCCGATCATGGCAATAGCGATTATATGATTAATGAAGATGGCACACCGAATACAGCACACACACTAAACCCTGTTCCTTTTTTTATTATCTCAAATGAATTTAAAGGACATGTAAAGAATGGTAAATTAGGCGATATTGCGCCAACAATTTTGCATTTCATGGGATTAGAAATTCCTAAAGAAATGACTGGTAATATTTTAGTCTAATTCATTCTTGCTACGAATGATAAACCCGTGAAGAAATGATTTTCCCATTCTGAACCATCAATAATTCGCCTACACGCATTTCATCTTCTCCCGGAACTTGTCTATTATATTCCATAAAGATTTGATCATCTTCATTCATGATTCGAATAACTTCATAATGTAATTCAGGTAAACGAGTAAATGCATCACGCCACCAATTTCTAAGTGCTTCTTTACCTTCAATCAATCCGTTGGTTTCAGGCTGATGAATTTTAAGTTTCGGACTATAATGTTTTGCATCCTCAGCATACAATGAAAGTAATGCCTCTAGATCATGTTTATTAAATGCATCAAACCATTGAATGGCTATTTGTTTTGTTTCATTCATATCTTTTACACTTGTTATTAAAAAAACCACGCCTTCATCAAGCGTGGTTCAAATATATTATTTTATTAACCGATTAGAAAAAGTACCCAATGCGAATCGCTAAAGAATTACTTCTAATATTACCATCAGAAAATTTCAAACCATCATCGTTTGTTTTAGGTGTTGTGGCATCAACAAATCCATTTCTGTAAAGAATAGCACCATAAAAAGCATTCTTCTCATTAAAATTATATTCAGCACCTAAACCAATACACCAACCTAAATTAACAGGCACAACGGTTGCAATGCCACCTAATTTTTCTTTTGTACGTGTAACTGTTGAATCGTTTGCAAACTTCAAGGTATAATCTCCTTTCTGACTTAATAATAAACCCAAATCAAAACCTGTTTGAGCAAACACTTTAATTTTATCTAATTCAAAAGCTTTCATTTTTAAACCAATAGGAATGGTTAAGTATTGCATCTTTTTGTAATTCACATCGGCAATTTTTAAACTGGCTGATGGTAAAGCTTTTGTAGTATCATGTACCGCTTTTATTCCACCACCTCTCCAATCCATGCCTATACCCGAATAAATGGTATATCGTTCGTTTAAATTATAATCGGCATTAATACCAAAACTAAATCCAACATTGCCTTTTCCTTTTGTAATTGTATAGGTTTCATCTGAAGATGCTGTAGGTTTCAATGAATTAAATGTTGGGCCTAAAAACAATGCAAATCGAAATGTTTTAAAAATCTCATCTGTTTTTCTGTTTTGAGCCGAAATATTCGATGATGCAAATACAACCAGAAGAAGGCTAAGTAATGTAAGTTTTTTCATTTTTTTTATTTTATGTTAACAATTTATATATCACTTTTGCAACCTAATGTTAAAGACACAAATATGAGCAGACAAAAATACTACCTTAAATACCTCTACTTACTAACTGTTTGTTATTTGACGATAAGTCTGTTTAGTTCATGTGAATCATCAAAAAACAAAAAAGAAATTGATGTTTCAAAAATTGATGTTCAACTAAAATCACACCGTTTTGATAAAGACTTATTTGCTTGCGATACCAATCATCTTAAGGAAAGTATAAATGTACTTGGAAATAAATATCCCGATTTTGCCAATGTTTATTTTAAAGAAATAACTGGGTTTGATCGCAACAACGACAATCTTGTATTTTTAAATTCAGTGCGTCATTTCATTACCTACAAAGACTATAAAAATTTATATGATACCGTTCAAATTGTGTTCCCCAATACAAATGAAATGGATGCATCATTATCCCAATTATTTAAACATGTGAAGTATTATTTCCCCAATGAAAAATTAGGAGATGTGTATTATTTTATTTCTGGTTTAAATTCTTGGAGTGCGGTAACAGTTGATACGGCGCTGGGTATAGGACTTGATATGCACTTAGGTAAAGATTATCCCTATTACGCATCCGTTCAATTACCCGAATATCAAATTGAACATTGCGAAAAAGAATATATACCGATCAATGCAAGTAAAGTAATTTATGAAAATATATTTCCATTTGAACCTGATGGCAAAAATTTACTTGAACTCATGTTGATGAAAGGCAAACAACAATTGTTTATGGAATATACTTTACCAACCACAAATGATGAATTACTAATGGGTTATACAACAAAACAACTTGAATGGTGTAAAGACAATGAAGCTATGATTTGGAATTACTTTTCTGCTCAAAAACTTTTATATTCAACCAATTGGCAAGATGTAATGCGGTATGTAAATGAAGGTCCTAACTCAACCGGTATGCCTCTCGAATCGCCAGGTAATATTGGCACTTGGATTGGATGGCAAATCATCAGAAAATATATGGATGAACATCCTGAAAAAACAATGGTTGACATTTTGAAAAGTTCAATAGACGCGCAAACACTATTGAGAGATTCGGGTTATAGACCTCGATCATAATCTGAAGAAGATAGATGTTAAACATATTGACCTGTATAACCTGTCTTCTCTTTCTTCAATCCTTCTACAGACCCTTCATACAAAAGATAACCGCCACCTTCACCTCCTTCAGGTCCCAAATCAATGGCCCAATCGGCATTACGAATAATATCTGGATTATGTTCGATCACAATAATTGAATGTCCATTTTCAATTAATGCTTGAAACGATTGAAGTAATTTATGAATATCATGAAAATGTAAACCGGTGGTTGGTTCATCAAAAATGAAAAGTATTTTTTTATTGGCAAAACTCTTATCTAAAAACGAAGCCAATTTAACACGTTGCGCCTCGCCACCGCTGAGTGTGTCACTCGATTGCCCGAGCTTAATATAGCCCAAGCCTACATCATGTAAACACTTAATTTTTTCGGCTATTTTTTTCTCTGCCTGAAAAAATTCGAGGGCTTCATCAACACTCATATCAAGCACATCTGTGATGCTTTTATGTTTATACTGAACCTCAACAACCTCTTGCTTAAAACGTTTGCCTTTGCAACTTTCACATGTTAAATGAACATCAGCAAGAAATTGCATTTCAACAACAGTCTCACCTTCGCCTTTACAAGTATCGCATCGACCACCATCAACATTAAAAGAAAAGTAACCCGGTGTATACCCACGTACTTTAGCTAAATGTTGCGCGGCAAATAAGGCCCTTATATCATCATATGCCTTGATATACGTGATAGGATTTGATCGAGATGATTTGCCAATCGGATTTTGATCAACCATTTCAACAGAACTCACTGCTTGTAAATCACCTTTCAATTCGCCATGTTCACCAGGCTTAATACTGTAATCTCCTTTTATATTTTTTAAGGCTGGATATAAAATATGCTTAATTAAACTCGTCTTTCCTGAACCACTTACACCTGTTATTACACAAAGCATATTTAAGGGAAATGAAACAGTAATATCTTTTAAATTATGTTGCGTGCAATTCGTAAGTATTAATTTATTCACCACCTTTCGATTTGGTTTGTCAATACCCACTTTCAAATCACCATTTAAATATTGCGCAGTTAAACTTTTTTTATTTTTAAGTATTTCTTTATAAGTGCCATGTGCAATTATTTCACCTCCAAGGTGCGAAGCAAATGGACCCACATCAATGATATAATCGGCATCACGCATAATTTGATCATCGTGTTCAACCACAACAACGGTATTCCCTAAATCACGCAATCGCTTCAAAACCTTAATCAACCGATTCGTATCCCTAGCATGTAATCCAATGGAAGGTTCATCTAAAATATAAAGGCTATCCGTTAAATTACTTCCTATGACACGGGTTAATTGTATACGCTGACTTTCGCCGCCACTCAATGTATTCGCAGTTCTATTTAATGTGAGATAATTTAATCCGACATCCAATAAGGTAATGACTCTTGTTTCAAGTTCTATTAAAATTCGTTTTGCAATGGTCTGATCATGTTCGTTTAATTTCAATGATTGCATCCACTCATTCAAATTTTCTACCGGCATATCTAGTAATTCGCCAATATGGGTATCATTAATTTTAACCCATAAAGCATCTTTACGAATACGTGCACCACCACAACTGGTACAGGGTGTTTTTCCTCTATATCTTGCTTGCATCACACGATACTGTATTTTGTAAAGATTTTCTTCAACCATTTTAAAAAAGGCATGAATACCATGTTGGCTATTCCATAGTAATTCATATTCTTCTTTACTCAATTGACGAATAGGTTTATGTATTGGAAAATTATTTTTATTCTCATAAATAAACGCTGTCTTCCATTCACTCATCTTTTCACCACTCCAACAAGCCACAGCGCCTTCATGAACCGATAAATTTTTATTTGGAATGACCAAAGATGGATCAATACCTAATACTTGACCAAACCCTTCACATTCAGGGCAAGCACCATAGGGATTATTACTTGAAAAAAAATTAGGCGAAGGCTCTTCAAATCGAATGCCATCGGCTTCAAATCGATTGCAAAAATGAGCTAATTGTTTGCTATCAATATCTAAATAAATATCACCATTGGTTTCGTCAAACCCAATTTGAATACTATCAGCTACGCGATGCAATTCATCATCATCAAAAGTTTTAGCAACTAATCGATCAATAAGGATATACATATTTTTCATGTCCAAACTGGGCTCTTCTTCCATCAACAAATCTTCAATTTGAATGATATACTTTTCTCCAATATGATACAATCTTGTAAAACCCTTTTGCATTAAATCATCTAAATAATATTTTACATTTTTCTCTGCTTCTTTTGGTAAGGGAATAATGATATGAAATTTGGATCCTGCCTTGAGCTTTTTAATATAATTGACCACATCAATGACTTCATCTTTTTTAACCTCGTTACCGCTAATTGGTGAGAAGGTTCGACCAATTTTTGCAAAAAGTAAACGCAAATAATCATTCATCTCTGTCATAGAACCCACGGTAGATCTTGGGGTTCGAGCACTTACTTTTTGTTCAATGGCAATAGCCGGACAAAGACCTTCAATCATATCAACATCAGGTTTTTGCATACTCTTCATAAACTGCCTTGCGTATGAACTTAAGCTTTCAACATAACGTCGCTGACCTTCGGCAAATAAGGTGTCCATGGTTAAAGAAGATTTTCCTGAACCACTGACTCCTGTTACCACTATTAATTTATTATGTGGAAATCGAACTGTTACATTCTTTAAATTATGCACCCTAGCACCTTTCACAATAATATCTAAATCCTGTTTTGCCATAAGACTTGCAAGATAAATCAAAGGCTTGAAAGGATAAAATACAATGAGAGGGTTTGTATGAGTTGGGTATTGCTAAAAGTGATATTATACCAATGTGATTTGCAATATAGACCAATCTTTTTTATGTAATAATAATTACAATTGCAAATCATAAAGTGGTAAATGCCGATTGACAATATATCAAGAACAATTGAGTTTGTGAAAATTGGTCTACTATATATTTCATTTCGGTAATACGTATTTGATTTAAAAACTAGTTGTTGTTTTAATAACCTGCTCTACCAAGCGAAGGACATTTCGTAGAGCAGGTTCTTCGCTTATCGTGAGTTGCACTTTCAATTATTGCTATCCTTTCAAATTTCACATATTGAATATTTAGCTTTTATTGTGTTTCAAAAAAGATAAGTGCTGTCCGTGAATGTCTGAACCACAGATAAAACAGATTTATATGATATCGCGGATATTATATGACTTCTCAAGAAAGTGACTGTTTCCAATCCTCACAGCATACATCTTATCCAGAGGGCATTAACATTATGATCATTTCACTAATTAGTTTTTTATTATTTTTTTTGTCATAACAACTTTATCTTTTACAGTAACACTTAGTAAATAATTGTTTGATGCTAAATTTTTAATTGAAACTACATTTTTGTTCTTACTCAATTCCTGATCTAGAATTACTCTTCCATCCATAGCGTAAATGAAAAGCTTTGAATCCTCATCCATAATATTATCAACATGAATTATTGTATTGGCAGGATTAGGATAGATTGAGATATCTACTTTAGAGCTTTCAATTGGTAAATCTGCAACCAAACCTGGATCCTTTACTTTCATATTGACTGTACGAAGAAGCCAGTTATTAGGATCAACAAATACATTTGTAATTATTCTATTCGAAGGAATTGTTACATGTTGGTCATTCATATAATTATAAAAAAGAATTGTTGTGTCTCCTCCGCTATAATAAAATTTAATTTCAATAGGAGTTTTAAAAAAAGACACAGAACTTGGCATCGATGTAGTTTGTGATAGTTTAAAAATTATATGATTTCCAGTTGAATTATATCGTATCGAATACTTAGGATAACCTTCTCCATAGATCCATTGATTAAAAAAATCAGTTAAATCCTGACCAGAGGTATTAGTTGCTATTTGTTTAAAATCCTCTATGCTTGCGTTACTTTCTGCAAACTGGGTCTGGTAATTTTTAAGCACTTGAAAAAAAATACTATCTCCCAATAAAAATCTGAGCGTATGCATAATACAAGCTCCTTTCTGATACGAAAGTCTATTATCAAAGATCCTATTTACATCAGTTGTATCTGTAAAATAAATACTTCCTCCAGATTGAGATAGAACATAATTTTGGCGTGATATTAAATTTGCATTGTCGTTCATAAAAAGTAATTCACAATAAGTTGCCAATCCTTCACTTATAAAAATATCTTTCCATGTTTTGCATGATACGTTATTCCCGAACCACTGATGGGCGAGTTCATGAAATATCATTCCAGTATAAAAAAAACCTGTCCCGATTGAGCTCATGGTTTGGTTTTCCATTCCACCGTTTAATGTGGTTAGACAGTGACCATATTTCTCGTCATAAAAAGGATACATTCCAAAAAGACTTGAATAAGATTCAATCCATTTAGGAATACTATCCTTATATTGATAATATGGATCGGAAGTGAATGAACCAGGGTAGTAAAATTCAATCCTAATGGAGTCGTTGATTAATCCTGCTGGATGCGCAAAATTCACAAATTTGCTATATTCTGCTACAGCAGCTGATATTAGATAATACTCAATAGGGTGATGCGATTTCCATGAATACTTTAATTTGTTTGAAGGTAATGTATCCACCATAACTAGTTTGCCGTTAGAGCCAACTTTGTTACTATTATCTGTTGTTATTGCGACGCAGACACTATCTGCTTTATCTTGTAAAAACTGTTTACATGGGAACCATTTGTATGAAGAATAAGGCTCGCTTGAAGTATATGTGATTCCATTTGGGAATTTAGGATGATATGGATAATAAATTAAACCCTTCGTTCCATAAATAGAATCAGCAGCATTCCCGTGATAAAATACCTTTATATAAACATCAGTATTGGCAGGTATTGAAGTATTAAAAATAGCGTAAGTCATTGTTGAATTTCTTACAAATGCAAGTGAAGTAGTATTATAAACAATACTATCTATATCTAAAGTCGGATTAAGCTCGAATGCAAATGTATCAGTAGAGGAAGAAACTATTTTTGCTCCTATTGTAGTATTACCTTCAATGTACATTGTATCTTTTTCTATATCAAGGTCAAGTGAATAAAAGAAAACATCATACTTTTCCATAAGTGCTTTGTCAGAAGAATTAAATCTAGTCTTCTTAAAATTCTCTTTTAAACTGTTAATTTTTGCCTCTGAACAATAATGGTGTTGTTGGCTAATTGCTATAATTGAGTGAAAGCAAAGAATCACAAATAAAATAAACTTCATAAAAATGGTTTGAAATTAAAAAAAACTAAAATTGGTTCAATTACTACATAAAATAATTAGATTATCTTATACTTCCCTTTACTCTTCCTTATTCGCACTGCACAAACTTTATATTCTGGACATAAAGCATCGGCATCAGTTACTGAACTGGTTAAAATATTCATACTCACTTCAGGATAATGGAATGTTGAAGAGAGAATTCCTGGCTTAACTTCATTGGTAATCCGTGCTTTTACATCTATTTTTCCTCTTGCACTTTCAATACAAACCATATCACCTTCTTCAATAAAGTGAGTGGAAGCATCTAAAGGATTGATCATTAATGTATCAACGGTGAGAATATCTGCATTGCCTGTTCGTCGCGTCATGGTGCCACAATTATAGTGTTCAAGCTCGCGATTGGTTGTTAAAATATAAGGGAACTCTTTTTTATTATCAGTGAGTTCAGTTGTTTCTTTCCAACTTGCTTTTTGAAATTTCCCTTTTCCTAGTTTAAATGATTCTGTATGAAGAATTTCAGTATCGGATCCGTCAGCCAATACTGGCCATTGCTTTCCATTTTCTCCTAATTCACTCCATTTAACGCCTTCAAAAAATGGCACAATTTGAGAAATCTCTTCAAGCAATTGTTCAGCATCATAATCAGGTTGATTGGCACCCATCTTTTGCATGATTTCAGCAATAATTTGTCCATCAGGTTTTGTCCCTTCAATTGGTTTTACAACTTGTTGCACTTTCTGAATTCGTCGTTCACCATTTGTAAATGTGCCACTCTTTTCTAAAAATGAAGATGCAGGTAATATCACATGAGCCAACTTAGCAGTTTCCGTCATAAATAATTCTTGCACTACTAATAAATCTAATTCAGCCATTGCCTTTTTTACATGGTTGGTATTCGGATCGGTTTGTACATTGTCCTCACCCATCAACCATAGGGCTTTTAGTTTACCACCAATTGCAGCATCATACATTTGAGGAATTTTTAGTCCGGCATAATTAGGCAATTTGACACCATAAAAAGTTTCATACTTTTGATGATAGTCAGGATTGGTTACATCAAAATAGCCAGCTCCTTGATGTGGTTGACATCCCATATCGGCTGCACCTTGTACGTTGTTTTGTCCACGTAACGGGTTTACACCGACTCCTCTTCGGCCAATATTACCAGTTATCATGGCTAAGTCGGCTATCAGCATAACCGTATACGTACCTTGTGAGTGCTCGGTTACACCCAAACCATGAAAACTCATAGCATTCGGAGCTGAGGCATACGCTATGGCAGCTTTTCGAACCAACTCTTTATCTACACCTGTTACCTCTTCTAAATCGTCCATGCTCATACTTAAAACATGTTGTTTAAAATCGGCATATCCTTCAGTTCGTGCTTCTATAAAATTTTTATCTTCAAGTCCTTCTTGCATAATATAATAAAGCATCATATTGAGCAAAGCAACATTGGTTCCGGGTTTTAATTGTAAATGATAAGTGGCATAATTAGCTAATTCAGTTCGACGAGGATCAATCACAATACAAATTCCCTTCATTGCAAACTGTTTCATTTTTGCACCTGTAACAGGATGACCTTCCGTTGGGTTCGCACCAATAACCATAATGGCATTGGTATATTTTAAATCTACCACAGAATTTGTGGCAGCACCTGTACCAAAAGTTCGTTGCATGCCCAAGGCTGTAGGTGAATGGCATACACGTGCGCAGCTATCAATATTATTCGTTCCAATGACAGTTCGAATAAATTTTTGCATGATATAATTTTCTTCATTCGTGCAACGAGCTGAAGAAATACCACCAATTGAATCCGGACCATACTTGCTTTTTATATCTGTTAATTTTTCAGCAATAAATGTCATTGCTTCATCCCAAGTGGCTTCAACAAATTGTCCATCTTTTTTAATTAATGGTGTGCGTAATCGATCTGTATGGTTATAAAATGAAAAAGCATATCGCCCCTTCAAACATGTATGCCCTTCATTTACCTCGGCATCATAAGGCGCCTGAATACTTTTAATTACACCATTTACTGTTGATACTTCTAAATTACATCCAACACCACAATAGGTGCAAATGGTTCTTGTTTTTTCTTTCGCCACAATACTCTTACTTTCAAATACATCGCTAATGGCACTAGTTGGACAAGCCTGTGCACAAGCGCCACAACTCACACAATCACTTTCGAAAAATGTTTGATTTGAACTTTTAATAATATGACTATCAAAACCTCGACCAGCCATACTTAAAACAAACTGACCTTGCACTTCATCACATGCCCTCACACATCTAAAGCAATTAATACATTTACTTAAATCAGATGTCATGTATGGATGACTTAAATCTTTTTTTCTATCTAAATGATTTTTACCTTCAGGATATCGAACATCGCGCACGCCAACGGTGGCAGCAACCTCCTGCAATTCGCAATTATTATTTACTTCACAGGTTAGGCAATCTAATGGATGATCGGTTAATACAAGTTCGATGATATTTTTACGAAGTCGCTGAACACGTTCACTACTGGTATAAATATATGAATTCGCTATAACGGGTGTATGACAAGAAGCCTGTGTTTTAACTGGGCCGTTTTTTACCAAAGCGATATCAACACTGCAAACTCGGCAACTGCCAAATGGTTCTAAATTGGGCGCATCGCATAAGGTCGGAATTAATTTTTTATCCCTATGTCTGCGCACAAACGATAGAACTGTTTCACCTTCTTTTATTTCACAAGCTTCATTATCAATATAAGCAATTTTAATATCAATTGGTTGAGATGATAACCCATTACCATTGATGGAATTCTGAATGGATGATGCTTGCGCGAACGAATTCATGTTTACTCAGTTTATTATTCTCAAATATAAGGAATCAAATTGAAAGGGAAAATCTTAGTGCTGTTTTATTAATGCTTTAAACGCACGCTTTATTTTTTAGATGAGAACGAATAAAACAAGCAAAGTGCGGGTAGAAAACTTAAAAAGGATGAAGATGATTTTACTTTGGTTGTTTCATCAATCTCGTCAACAACAACACCATTCTCTTTTGAAGTAGATTGAATCCTGCTATTGCCATAAATGAAAGTTTGCTGTAATCCAAGATTAAATTCAGCACCAACTGACAATTTTTTACATAAAGGATAGCGAATTGCCTGAGCTATGAAAATGCCAAATCCGAATGAATTTGGATCCTTAGTATTTGATTCAGTAGATCTAACAAGTACATTATCATCATCATATTGAGTGCTTTTATTGCGATAGCGATTTTGATTGCTATATGACAATGGTATATAAAGCATACTTGAAAAAACAAATTGATTCCATTGATTTCGCTTGCCAATACCTAATCGCAGTGAATGTATACTTCCATTTGATTTAGTTTCATAATACTTTAAATTAGAATTCACTTCATCTTTGTATTGATAACTCGTTTTCCATGATATAGGTGAATAACCATACTGCACACTTAATTCAATTTGGTTCGATTGTATATGAATAAATGAAATGGCTGGTGATAGTCGCAGGTAATTGCTTTTTTGATAATTAATTAAGGAGCTATTAAAACCATTTTCGTTTTGTTGTTGCGTTCCGAGCTGAAATAGAGAAAACCCAATTTCATTTGATTGCGCTTTCAAAATGGTATTCAAAAATAGCATGCTGAAAAGCAAGATATAAGTTGTTTTCATGTTAGATAGTTTTAAGTCAATTTTTTTCAATAAGTAAAGTACAAATTTTATTCTCATAAAATGTTAATGTCGCAAATTATCTTTGCATCGAATTATTCTAAGAAGCTTGAATGAATCAAGGAATAACGATAATTACATTAAATTATTATGAATAGAAACGAACTCGTTCAACAAATACGAACAAAGAAATCTTATCTCTGTATTGGTTTAGATACCGACCTCTCCAAAATACCTGCATATCTTCTTGAACATGACGATCCTATGTTTGAATTCAATAAGCTAATTATTGATGCTACCCACGATTTATGTGTAAGCTATAAACTGAATACCGCATTTTATGAAGCCCATGGTGTGAAAGGATGGCAGAGTTTGGAGAAAACACTTCATTATATTCCTGAAAATATTTTTACGATTGCAGACGCAAAACGTGGTGATATTGGTAATACAAGCACGCAATATGCGAAAGCTTTTTTTGAGACCTTGCCTTTTAATAGCATCACCGTAGCACCTTATATGGGAAAAGATAGCGTAAAGCCTTTTCTAGAATTTGAAAATAAATGGACTATTGTACTCGGACTAACGTCGAACGAAGGAGCTTTCGACTTTCAGACTTTAAATGTGGGTAGCGAAAAATTGTTTGAAACAGTTTTGCATAAGGTGAGTGAATGGGGTAACGAAAATAATTTGATGTTTGTGGTGGGTGCCACCAAAGCAGAGCAATTGAGTCAGATCAGAAAAATTATACCTCATCATTTTTTACTCATTCCGGGTGTAGGTACCCAAGGTGGTAGTTTAGAAGAAGTGAGTAAGCATGGTATGAATGATGATATTGGTATATTAGTAAATGTGTCTCGTCAAGTGATTTATGCAGGTAAAGATGGAAATTTTGCTGAAATGGCGAGGCAAGAAGCACTTAAACTGCAAAACGAAATGGCGAATTATCTATAATCAAAATAAAATAATGAGACTTATTTTTATTTTAAAATATCACTTACTCATGAATGAAATATGAAAAGATGGCGTATTTTTCATATTCAAATAGTAATAATAGGCGTATTTTTTACAATCGATACTTTATATGCACCAATATATATTAGATGAACTAAAGTCAGTTTCTGACTCATCACGACTAGAAGGCATGAAACGGTTTGCCATTGCCACTGAAAATGCACTCGGCGTATCCTTACCCAATATTCGATCTATTGCAAAATCAATTAATAAAAATACGCCTATCGATCAACGTCATCAGCTGGCTCAAGCTGTTTGGGATACTAAAATTCATGAGGCACGTATTTTAGCGTCCATGATTGATAATCCAAAAGAAGTTACAAAAAAACAAATGGATGCATGGACGAAAGAATTTGTAAGCTGGGATTTATGTGATCAGGTTTGTGGCAATTTATTTCAGAAGACAGATTTTTTTCTTGAGAAGGCTTTTGAATACTCTTATTCAAAACATGAATTTGTAAAAAGAACTGGATTTGTACTCATGGTGCAATATGCTGTGCATCATAAAAAAGAAAGTGATCAAAAATGTATAGAATTCTTAACTCGAATTGAAGAAGAAGCTTGGGATGAACGAAATTTTGTTCGAAAAGCGACCAATTGGTGTCTGCGACAAATAGGCAAACGAAACAAATATTTGCATCCAATAGCAATTGCTTGCGCTGAGAGAATTCAGAAGCAAAATTCAAGAGCTGCAAAATGGATTGCTGCAGATGCTTTAAGAGAATTGCATAGCGATGGTGTTTTGAAACGTTTGAAATAAATAAACTTAAATTATATTCTTCTTTCATTTTTTTAGTACTTTTAATTCCAAGATTAAAAAACCAAATCTTTAAACCGAGAATAATACTCGTTAGACCTTTCGATACCCCACTAGATCTGCACTAATGCATTTACCCTTTCGGTATTTTAAAATCTAGTTTATGTCAGAAAACTTATTACAATTTATTTGGCTACATCGCTTTTATAATAGCCAAACAGCATTAAAAACCATTGAAGGAGAAAAAATAATTGTGATTCATCCAGGTATATTGAATACCAATGCGGGTCCCGATTTTTTAGAAGCCCAACTAAAAATTGGCGAAACACTTTGGGCAGGCAATATTGAAATTCATATAAAAAGCAGCGATTGGAATAAACATCATCATCATACAGATATGAAATATTCGAAACTCATTTTACATGTGGTTTATGAATACGATGCACCTATTGAAACGCTGAACCAAACAATGTTTCCAACCTTAGAACTCAAGAATGCAATAAATTTAGATCTTCTTCAACGATATGAGAAATTACTTTCTTCAAAGAAATTTATAGCTTGCGAAAATGTAATCTCGCAGGTTAAACCATTGACTGTCCAACAACAATTATCACGCATGTTGGCAGAACGACTTGAAGAAAAAACTTATCTTATTGCTGATATGCTTCATAAATTCAATAATGATTGGCATCATGTTTTTTATATTCAATTAGCCAGAGGTTTTGGTTTACATATTAATCAAGATGCATTTGAACAACTCGCTTTGCAAACACCACTCAATTTGCTTGCAAAACATAAACATAATTGTCTTCAAATTGAAGCATTGCTATTTGGTCAAGCTGGATTTTTATTTGACTATTTTGATGAAGATTACCCTATACTACTTCAAAAAGAATATGCTTATCTGAGTAAGCTCTATAATTTGCAGGCTATTGATAAATATCATTGGAAATTTTTGCGATTACGTCCTGCCAATTTCCCTACACTTCGAATCGCACAATTTGCATCTCTTGTGGTTGATTCAAATCAACTTCTTTCAAAAATTTTTGAAGTCAATTCAATCAAAGAAATTTATCAACTTTTCAATATTCGTGTTTCAAACTACTGGCTTAATCATTACAATTTTCAAGAAAAATCTATCTTTCGAAACAAATCACTTGGTACAAGTTTTGTTTCCACGTTAATTATAAACGCTATTATTCCAACCCTTTTTATTTATGGCAAATTACAAGGTCGAGATGAATATTGCAATAAAGCCATTCGATTCTTAGAAGAAATCAACTCCGAATCAAATTCAATTATTCAAGCATGGTCTGATCTTGGAATACCCATTCAATCTGCCGCTGATTCACAAGCTTTACTTCAACTAAAAAATAAATACTGTGATTCTAAAAGATGCCTTGAATGTAGTATTGGCTATTCAATACTTAAAATCTAGTTGTGTCCATCATTATGAATAAGATTTAAAAAATCTTCTTCATTCATGATATGAATTGTGCCTAATTTTTTCGCTTTTTCTAATTTACTTCCAGCATCTTCACCAACTACCAAATAATTTAATTTGCTACTTACACTACCTAAAATATTTCCACCTTTCGATTCAACTAAAGCTTCAGCATCGCTGCGTTTCATGGTCATGGTGCCAGTAAACAAAAATGTTTTTCCAACCAAGCCACCATCATTATATTCTTGTTTCAAATCGTTTTTAAAATTCAATCCGCACGCTTCAAGTTCATCAATTAATTTTCTATTATCTGGATGTGAAAAGAAATCAACAATAGAGCCGGCTACTTTAATACCGATATCTTCCAATTGACAAAGATCTTCAACTGTCATTTTATATAAATCTGAAATATGTTGAATATTTCGCGCTAAGGTTTTAGCAGTTGTTTCACCCACATATCGAATGCCTAAACCAAATAAAATGCGATTCAGTGTTTGGGTTTTTGATTTCTCAATTGAATCTTTCAAATTCAGCATCGATCGTTCGCCAAAACCTTCTAAACCCTTTATCTTTTCATAAGGTAATTGATAAATACCAGTGAGCGTGTGGAGATAACCTTGTTCAAAAAACTTACGAACCAAAGCATCGCCTAAACCTCTTATATCCATTGCATCTTTCGAAGCGAAATGCGCAATTCGTTCTATCACTTGAGCTTCGCAATTTATATTTGTGCACCGCCAAACAGCCTCTTCTAAAGGCTTGTATAAAACTTCGTTGCAAACCGGACAATGGGTTAGAAATTGAATTGGCTGTTCGCTCCCATTTCTTAACTCAGGAAAAGATTTTACTACATAAGGTATTACATCTCCTGCTCTTTCTATTAAGACCGTATCACCTATCATTAAATTTTTTTCTTTCACAACCTCTTCATTAAATAATGAAAGTGAGCTAATGGTAACACCTCCAACATAAACAGGTTCTATTTTCGCAACTGGTGTAATACTACCGGTTCTACCCACTTGATACTCGACATTTAGTAATTTACTGGTAGCTTGTCTGGCTTTAAACTTGAAGGCAATGGCCCATCTCGGATGATGCGAAGTTTGACCTATTTTGTCTTGCAATTCCAAACGATTGACTTTAATCACCATGCCATCTATTTCGTAGGGTAATTCATCACGTTTTAATTCAAATTCATTGCAAGTAGCAATCACATCTTGAATGCTATTCACAAGTTTCGTATTTGCAAAGGACGTTTTGAATCCTATTGACTCAAGGCTTTTCAGCGTGTCATAATGAGTTCTGAATTCATTTGGATACGCCATTTCTTTATCTAGGGTTAAATTACTGACATGATATAAAAAACAATCCAATCCACGTTTTGCAACTTCTTTAGGATCTTTCATTCGTAATGAGCCTGACGCGGCATTTCGAGGATTTGCTAATGGAGGGTTTCCATCAGCCACTAATTTTTCATTGGATACAATAAATGTTTTTTTATTGATCAATACCTCTCCTCTTATTTCAATTTGTTGAATATGAAATTTTTTAAGATTGGCATATAAAGGGATGGATCGAATTTGCTTGGCATTATTGGTCATTTCATCTCCTTGTACTCCATCGCCTCGAGTTGCAGCACGAGACAAATATTCATTTTCGTAAACCAGAGAAATACTTGCACCATCAAACTTGGGCTCAATACAATATTCAATTATTTCTTCATTACATAATTCCCTACATTTTCTATCCCAATCAATTAAATCATTGGCATTATAACTATTTTCTAAACTCAACATAGGAACTAAATGCGATACCGAAGGAAAATCCTTGTTTAAACCTTTTGCAATTCGCTGTGTTGGTGAATCTTGTGTGATGCTATTGGGAAATTCGCTTTCAAGATCCTTTAGTTTCTTAAATAATAAATCGTATTCTTGATCTGCTAAAATTGGATTATCATTGACATAGTAAGTCCAATCGGCAAAATTCAGTACCTCTTTTAATGCCGAAATTCTATCGATCCCTACATTGGTTTCAATCATATTTTTTGCCTTTGAAATCAATTCGGCTTGCTGGGCGATACTATACATATTGATGAAAAACTTTAAATTGGGTTGAATGATTTAATCAATAAAATTTAATTTGCTTTGATTCGAAGTAAGACTTGCCAGGCATGATCAACTTCATTTTTATCTAAATATTCTTGAGCTAATTGCTCCAAATAATCAGTTGATTTTAATTTAAAATGAATATCAATTTGTGGTATTGATGTACTATTACCTAGCTGCCCCAATTGATTACCTGTTAGTACTTTGCTTTGTCTAATAAATTCAGGCAATGCATCTATTCCAATTCCTAAATTTAAATTTGGTTTAGCTACTTCAAAAACCGCATTGCCGCTTGCTCTGCAATAATAGTCGGCACCCATTCTTGCAACCAAATCAATTTTGTGTGGATCAATTTGTTGGTTCTCATTTAAAACATCATTATTGATATGCATCATTAATACTTCACAAATAATTAAATTCCCTGCACCACCTTCTGATCCTGTTTCTTTCACTTCGAGTACCTTACACTCAAATTGCACTGGCGATTCTTTAACTCTAAATGGCTTTACTATTTCGGATGCAATTGGTGTTAACCCCGACTTCTCGAATTCGCTTATACCTTTTGGATATTCACAACTGCTCAAACTCATTTGTTGAACAATTGCATAATTCACTACATTAATAACTACCTCTTTTGTTTCAATTGCATTTTCAAGGGTATGCTTAATGGTATTATCCCTTACCCTTCGCGCTGGCGAAAATATCAATATGGGTGGCTTGCTTCCAAAAACATTAAAAAAACTAAATGGCGACAGATTTACATTTCCTGATGCATCAATGGTTGAAGCAAAGCAAATGGGTCGTGGCGCTATTGCACTCAGTAGGTATTGATGAAACTGAGCTGTTTTTAATTCTGATGGTTTAAATTTCATATGTATTTATTATTTCTTATTGAGCAAGTTTGCAAAATATTAGACGAGTTCTAGAAGCTTAATTGCTTCTTCAGCGGCTATTTTACTTGCTTCTTTTTTATTACTTGCCATTGATGTGGCAATAATTTCATCTTCGTATTTTACACCGATTGTAAATTTCTTTCTTCCCTTATCCATTGTTTCTTCGAGCACAACAAAATCAATTGTTTTACCTTGTTTACTAGCCCAACCTATTAATTTATTCTTCATATTCACTTCGATACTTTCTAAAAATTCAATATCAACAAATGGAAGTAGTATACGTTTACGAAGAAAGGTCCTTGTTTTGGCATAGCCCTTATCAATATAAATTGCGCCAATTAATGCTTCGAGGGCGTTTCCAAATATGAGCGAATTTCTTAAAAAATAATCTTGTTCATTAAATTTCATCAAGGTTTTCAAACCAATTTTTAATGCAATTTGATTCAGGGTTTTTCGATTCACAATTTTCGATCTCATATCGGTCAAATATCCTTCAGGCTTAGTTGGATATTTATTAAAAAGGTATTCTCCAATAATAGCACCTAAAATAGCATCACCCAAAAACTCGAGACGTTCGTTGTTCTCTGTTGAATTCGCGTTATTTGATCGATGGCAAAGTGCTAATTCATATAAGGCAATATTATTTGGTGTAAAACCAAGCATGGTTTGTAGGTCCTTGTATAATGGACTATCATTTATAAAAAACTGCGCTATAAAATCAGGTACGAATCGCAAAGCAAATTATTTATTTTCATCTGCAAATTAATATGACTTTGCCCAAACTGCTAATTTATTTTCTAGAACTTCTAAAGGCATATTGCCTCCTTCAAGAAGTTGGGTATGAAAAGCTGGCAGATTAAACTTATTTCCTAATTCCTTCTGATACTTTTCACGCATTCTAGAAATCGTAATTTGTCCAATTTTATAAGACAGTGCTTGACCTGGAATGGCCATATAACGCTCAATTTCAGAGGTAGCTTCTTCAATCGAAATTCGTTCATTGTCGCGCATATACTGAATTGCTTCTTCACGTGTCATATTTTTGGTATGTAATGAAACATCCACTACAAGGCGTATTGCACGATGCATAGCATCACTTAAATGACCTAGATATTGATAGGGATTGGTATAAAGTCCGAGATCCTTACCTAGTGTTTCGGTATAGAGCGCCCATCCTTCGGCATAGGCACTATAACCTAAAAATTTTCGAAACTGAGGTAATGCCTTGTTTTCTTGTTGTAATGATATTTGATAATGATGCCCTGGAATCGCTTCATGTAAAAATAGAGTCTCCATACCTACAATATTAAACTTTTTAGGATTTAATATGGGCGTGTAAAAAATTCCCGGCCTTGTACCATCTTCACTTCCAGCATTATACTCTGCACTTGCGCTTGCTGCTCTAAAGGCTTCAGTTTGCCGAATTTCAAACTTTGTTTTAGGTTCGGTTTCAAATAATTTGTTTAAATGAAGATCTTCAATTTTCTTAATTGCCCAAAAGCTATCGAGTACCTCTTGTGGTGTATTGAAAGGACAGAATTGCGGATCAGTATTTACAAAACTAAAAAAATCTTGAAGACTTCCTTTAAAGTTTACTTGTTCTTTTACTTTCTCCATTTCTGATTTTAAGTAGGCAACTTCATTCAAACCGAGCCGATAAATACTATCTGGTGTTAAATTAGTTGTTGTAAAATTTTTAATTAAGAACTGGTAATAATCACCACCATTTGGTAAGGCTGATACACCATAGGTTTCCCTACACGCTGGCAAATATTCTTGTTCAATAAATTTAGCAAGCTTGTTATACGAGGGAATAATAGAATTTGAAATTTGATAGAAGTAAGCGTTTTCTAGTTTCTTTTTTTCAGCCCTGGTAAAGTTTTCAGGCATATTTTTAACAGGTGTATAAAAAATATTTTTTGTTGGATCGATGGTTAACACTCCTTTGAGTTGAGGTACTACTTTTAAAGCCAATGACTTAGGAATTACATAACCCATTGCCATTCCTTTTCGCATATTTGCGATGGCGGTATCAGCCCATGAAGGAAAGAGTTTCATTCTCGCTTCAAAATTTTCATAATCCTTTACAGTTTTAAATGGTTGATTACCTGAACCACTTCCTAATTGTGGGAATTCTAAGGTGAAACTCCAAAATTGATTGATAGGCATTAAATGAGAAGGAAAATTTAAAGCTTCCAAATTATTATTGAGTTCATAAACAAAAAGCTCTTTGCTAATTTTATCTTCTTCACTTAAGTCGATATTCAATTCGTCTATTTGTGATAAGTACTTCTTATAAAAAGCTTTCATTTGGTTGCGATGCGTTTCACTAATTGTGATTGGCATCTTATCATTGTATCTTGAGTCGCCAATGGCAGTGGCTTCAAGCGGCAAAAGTTGCAACCGTTCTTCCCAATAGGCTGAAAATAGGGCATTTAGCGAATCATTTTTTGTTGAAGATTTCGATTTCTCGTTTGAACTTGTGCATGATGCGTACATGCAAATTGTGAGTGCTAGAAGCAAGATGTATCTCATGAAAATAATTTGTAAGTTGTGAATATACTAGATCTTGAAGTAATTGTTCAAGGTTTTCTAAAATCTCATCATCAAAAAATGCTACTTAGTAAAATTTTTTTTTGTAGAATGAAATATCACTTTATATTTGCATCAACAAACAGATAATTAAAATTTTTTCATAGGTTGATTTGGTTAGGGATTAAACAGTCTTTGCTTTTCCAAGCAGAGACTGTTCCTTTTTAAGGAAGTCCTATTTAGCCACTATATCTTCAACAAACAGTTTTTTAAGTTCTGTTGCCTCGTCAGGCTTCATTCTTCCAGATAAAATTAACCGTAATTGTCTGCGTCTCAAAGCACCATCAAATCGTCGAACATCTTCTTCTGTTTCGGGAGTTAACTGAGGCACAGCACGTGGTTTTCCATGAGGGTCAAGCGCAACAAATGTCATATAAGCCTCATTCGAAAGATATTTGAATTGGGTTGGCAAATCTTCGCCAGTAACTTTAATATAAACTTCCATACTTGTACTAAAAGCACGTGTAACTTTTGCTTCTATTGTAACCACATTACCCAAACGAACTGGATTTTCGAATGAAATGCTATCGGCAGAAGCTGTTACAACCGGACAATTACAATGTTTCATGGAAGCCATAGCAGCCGCTATATCCATCCAATGCATTAATCGACCTCCCATTAAATTGCCTAAGGTATTTGTGTCATTGGGTAATATCAATTCACTCATTGTAGTGATTGATTCTGAAGGTGTTTTTGCACGCATAATATTCATTTCTTTTGGAGCAAATCTAAGGTTTTCTGTAATACCTTTGAATGATAATGACAATCAAAAACCTATATCCTATTATTGCTCTGCTATTATTTGGGCATTGGGTTCAGGCGCAAGAATTAATATATACAGTTCATTTCGACTTCAATAAAAGCAATATTCCCGATTCAGCAATGGTTGATATGGTTCAAATTATGCATAAACATTTAGTTGAAAAAATTGTAATTGAAGGTCATTGTGATAGTATTGGTTCAAAGGAATACAATTATACATTGTCTGAGAAAAGAGCGAATGAAGTGAAAAAATTACTCATACAAAATGGTATTGAAAAAAAGGCTGTGCAAACATGTATTGGTTATGGCAAAGACAAACCTTTATCGAAAAATGATTCAGAACAAGATCGTCAACAAAACAGAAGAGTGAATATCCATTTTTTCATAGCGAAACGTAAAGATGAAAAAGTAGCTAAAACAAATGAGGTATTAAAGAGCAGTGATTTTGAGGTGGGAAAGAAAATAGTTTTAAAAAATCTTCATTTTTATGGAGGTCAACATGTTTTGCAACCCGAATCAAAACCAGTGTTGGATAATTTATGTAAAATTTTAAGAGAGAATCCAAATCTAAAAATTGAAATCCAAGGTCATGTTTGTTGTACTACTTTTCAAGCCGATGGATATGATATCGATACAAAAACAGATAATCTTTCTGTTACACGTGCCGAAATGGTGTATCTCTTTTTAACCACAAAATGTGGCATTTCTAAAAAAAGACTTAGTTATACAGGCTTTGGAGGTACTCAAAAAATAATTGAAAATGATATTACAGAGGAGCAACAACGAATGAATAGGCGTGTAGAAATTAAGGTGATTGAAAATTAAAAATCTAAATCTGATCTTTAAAAAATTAGCCATCTAATTTCTGTGGAGAAAGAAATATTAAAATCGTTGGTATACCAATATTTTGCTTAGGCTAGATTGTAGACGTTCCTTTTTTTAAAAGTTAGCTTTAACTCCAATATTGAAACTCAAAGGTATATTGGGTCTATAGCCTTGTGGAAGGTTTGTAATAATTGCCTTGCTATTCGTAAGATTATTGATAAGGGTAAAAACGGTAATATGTTTACTGAAATTATAATTAGCAGAAAGATCAAAAATTAAAAATCCTTCTAAGCTATTTATGTCGGCAAGACTAACATTTTGATCTGGAACTATGACATCGCCTTGCCCAGGTTTAATTCTTGTTTCGCCATTATATCTTCCTGTTAATGTGATATCAAATTTATTTTTTTCAAAACCTAAACTCGCGGTCAAAAGATGTGGTGTAATAAATGGTATTAAATCGCCTTTATTAATAGTGCCACTTCCCCAATCGCCACCACCATTTACAAAAGTTTCTTGAAATTTAGCTGAAGTATACGTGTAAGCTATAGTCAATGGAAGTTTAATTTTTGATGGCGTTGCTTTTATATTTAATACATCATAACTTAAACTAATTTCAAGCCCTTTAATAATTGCATTGCCTGCATTAAACATGTCGCCTGTGCCTGCGCCACCTCCTGAAACATTGTCTGAGCCTAATATATTTGCATAATTATTTAAGAAAGTGGTTGCTTGTAAATTCAAATTTTTCTTTTCATAACGATAACCCAACTCGTAATTTACAGAAGTCTCAACTTTTGCTTGTCCAAGAGAAGCGTTTATAGAAGGCATTCCCGGAGGAGAAAAACCTTTATGCACACCGCCAAAAACGCTCATAATTTTAGAAACCTCATAATTAAACCCTATGCCGGGTAAAAATATGGATAAATCATTTGTGGCTGTTTGTAATGCTGTTCCAAGCCTTTCATAATCAGCGTTTCCAAAATTTTTAAAATTAAAGTTTATTTTTTCATGTCTAATGCCAGGACTTATTTTTAGGCCTTTATAACGAATATCATAACTTAAATAAGTTGCCAAACTTTGAGCACTTCGTATTTGATTTTCTTGATTACCGTTGATACCAGCTGTGGTAATTATCATTCTTCCATTTGTCATTGTGTACACCGAATTAGCGCCATATCGATCTGCCTCATCAGCATGATACCTCATACCGAATTGGAATTTATGCGTAATCTCTCTTGTCTTGAAAAAATAATTAGCATTTAATTGTATTCCTTTTGAAAAGAAAGTTCTTGCTGCACTTCTATATTGAATATCCCCATTCTCTTGCCCTGTCATTATATTATAACCGGTTTGATATGTAGTTGGGTCATTTAGTATATTATTAATACTTTGTGCTCCAAAAGTATTGGCTCGAGCCCAGTCTCTAAATGTTTTTGAATAATAGGCAGTTGTACTAATTGAAAATTGCTTTGATGGTGCAATAGTATGATTGAGTGAAATATGTTGATGATTGATATCCAAAATATCTTTTTGTGTACCAGCGTATCTTCTTAATGAATTTTTTTGGTAATCATCGTAAGTAAGCCCCAAATAAGTTTCGTTACCCTTTTCGGTTGTATTCACAAATTTCAATGTTATAGCTTGCGGGATTGCTGCATTTTCGGCAGTATGCCAACGAAGTTTACCTAATATATCACGTCTATCAAAACCAGAATTACCACCCTGGTCAATTTCTTTAAAGCCATTACTTGCCAATCGGTTTACCTCAAATACATAATCAAAATTCTTTCTGCTATCGCCAACCCAAACTCTTTGTTGATTTGTATTAAAACTTCCAAAAGACAATTGAGCAAATCCTTTAAAAGCTTTTGGAATTCCTGTTGATAACAAGTTTACTGCACCTCCAATTGTATAAGGACCATATTTTATTTGACTACTTCCTTTCAATACTTCTATACCATGCATGCGAGCAAAAGTTGGGAAATAATAAGCTGATGGGTCTGAATAAGGTGCAGGCGCAATTAAAATACCATCTTCCATTAACGTAATTTTGCTACTTCGGTTCACTGAAGTTCCTCTTAAGCCAATGTTCGGCCTAAGACCAAAACCTTCTTCATCTCTAACATTCACACCTGGCACAATTCTAAGAACATTGTTTACATTGGACTGATTCAGTTTTTCTAATTTTAACCCACCTATATATTGTCCTGCCCCTGGCATGGTTTTTCCTCTATCTCCTACAATTGTAAACTCTTTCAGTTCGGAGTTCTTCATTGTATCTTGCTTTGCTTCTTGCGCAGATGTTGAAATACTTAAAAAGATCAACGGCAATACTAAAATTTTATTCATTTTTTATTGATATTTAAACTAGATATAATTGAGGCACAAAAGTCTAAATAAAATAAACAATAGGTTTTAGTATAAGGGAATAGAATTTTAGTTATTGGGAATTATTGCTTTAGATTGTTCCAAAGGTGTTATACCAAAATAATTTTTATAGGCTTGACTAAAACTACTTAATGAGGAATAGCCCACAGAAAATGAAATTTCAGTAATGTTTGAAGAAGTATTTTCAAGTAAATATTTTGCTTTTATCATTCTGTTTTCTTGTATAAATTCAAATATAGTTTGGTTAAACACTTCTTTAAATCCTTTTTTAAGATAACATTGATTGGTTCCTAAAACGGTTGAAATTTTGGGAATTGTAAGGCTTTCTGACAGATTATCAATAATATATGATTTGGCTAGATGCATTTTTTGAATATCCGTCGGTTTACCTAATACAGAACAGGTATCACAACCTAATTGAGAAAGCAAACTATTTTTTTGAGATTGAAAAAGTAGAAATAAAATAGTGCTTTCTAAGAATATTTTTCTGTGAATACCAGTCAGTTTGCAATTTATCAGATCTAAAAGTTTTGTTTGGGTATTGCAACAAATACTTTGTTTTTCAATAGTCGTTTCAAGTGTTTCATTATACTTTTCAAAATAAGTTTTTGCAATACGGATATTGATATTATAATTGTTGGCAGCCAAATCAAAGAGGCAGTCGTTGGCAAATAATCCAAAAGTCAACAATATATAGTTTTCATTTTGTGAAGTAATACAAAACGAGCTTTCAATATTGGCTTTTTGTGTAATATCCAAATAAATGTATTCGTTAACAAAAGTCATCCGGCGAAGTTAGTAATTTGTTTGTGTGTTCGATCATTAATATTACCTACAACACTGAATTAACGCTGTATCAAATAAATTGTCGGGCTTTCAATTCTAAATATTTATTCACTACATCTACTGTAAGCTTTGATGGCTGAGTATACACCACTAAAATACCATTTTTTTGGAGCTCCTTTATAATCATTTTCTTCTCATAAATAAATTTGTCCGCAATGGTTTTAATATAAATATCTTCAATTGAATCCCCTCTTTGTGTATGAATATTAGTGACTTCTGTATTTTCGAAAAGTACCACACATAAAACATGTTTTTGATTCATTATTTTTAGATAAGGTAATTGTCGTTCGAAGCCAGTAAGTGTTTCGAAATTTGTAAAAAGCAATAATAAACTTCTATGCCCACAGCGTTTATTCACCACATGATAAAGCTCGGCATAATTACTTTCAAGAAAACGGGTTTCTTGTTTATATAATAATTCCATCACAAAATTAAACTGCTTTTTAGCTTTCGATGGTTGCAATACATCATTCACTTTTTCACCAAATGTGATGAGTCCAATTTTATCATCCTTTTGTAAGGCGACGTATGAAAACATTAAGGTGGCATTTATTGAATAATCAAGTAAGGTTAAATTATTGAATGGCATTTTCATTAAACGACCTTTATCAATTAAACAATAAATTTGTTGCGATTTTTCATCCATAAACGAATTAATCATCAATTCATTTTTTCGTGCACTTGCCTTCCAATTGATGGTACGTGCATCGTCGCCACGGGTATATTCCTTAATATGATCAAACTCAGTACTCATGCCTCGTTGAAATTGTCTTCTACCGCCACTGCTTGCTTGTAAGTCAGGAATGGCTTTAATTTGAAATTTCCGCAATTGCAAAAAAGATGGATAGACTTTCACTGTTTTTTCTTCAAGTGCTGTAAATCGGCGTTGAATAAAATTGAGTAAAGTTGCTGAATAAATATGTATATCGCCAAACTGGTATTCACCTCGCTGAAAGGGACGAATTAGATATTGACATTCAATAGATAATTGAGGCAATAATTTTTTTGAGATGAGGAAATCTCTTTTTTGAAATTGAAAGGGCAATTCATCAATAATAGAGACTAATAGGGGGATTTTATAACTTGATTGAATAGATAATTTCACGATATTATCTTCGGCATTACTGAGTAAATCATTTACCTTTCGAGATGCAATAATTTGATGACTTGTTAAAAAGAGAATTGCAAAATCGATTAAAGTTAGTATGGCAAAAAATGCAAGCATACCCTTTGCGATAATCATCATCCACGGTAGAAAAAAAGTGGCAATAAAAACTAAAGCTAGATTACCCCAACAGAAAAAAAATCGGTTTGTAAAAAAAAGATCCTTAATAAAATGGCGTGGCTTCAATTTTTAAATGTGGAGGTTAATATGTGAATATAATACAATCATGTTCATTTAAAACCAACGTAAAGGATTCCTACGTGCCGACAGTATATACTCTTTCATATTTACCCAAAAAGCCAAAATAAAATACACAATGATTGGTGAGCCGAAGGTAAAAAATGAAATATAAATAAACCACATCCTAATTCTAGCGATTGAAATATTAAATCGTTCGCCGAGTTGGGTGCATACACCAAATAATTGCCATTCAAAAAATCGTCGAAAACGGTTCATATAACAAATATAAAAAAATCGAAGGATAGTGTTCGCTTTTAATACAATTAATTTTATATCATTTTTATTGCAAGCTGAATGACTAAAAATTGTAATTTTTATATTCAAAATTTAAATCTTGTCTATATGGTTTAAATCTATCCATATTGCTTTTTAATTTTCACCCAATTCTTTGTAAACTTCATATATTCTACAACAGACATCTCTTCTATTTCGTGTTTAGTAAAATTTGAAGAAAGAGTGGCATTTAAATCTGAATTAAATAAATTAAACGAATTCCAGATTTCAGTTGGCCCATCAAAACTTAGATGTATATTATTTGTGGCTAGCCAATGTCTTACTTTTTGAATTACTTTTTTAGGTTCATCATTATGATCCTGAATGTCTTGACCAGCAATATCTGAAAGTACTTTTTGATAATGAAATTTTTCTGTTTCAAGGATAAGTATCACTTTTCTTTTCAGCTTGGCTCCACCATACTCAAAGCAACCTATATCTAAACCCAATTCATAAGGCACATTAAATCTCGGCAATTCGCCAATTTTCATTGGCTTACATCTTGATAGATCGTGTACACTGTATTTTGAACCTTTAATTAGTTTCTTGATTTCATTAATTCTAATATTGGCACCTGAACGTGTAATTGAAAGCTGTGGTTCAAAACCACAATATATAATTGTAAATACCAACGATTTTAATAAGGGCACATAATCCTTATCAAATGGGCAGTTAATGAAGACATTGGTTTCAAAAGGCATAATTCAAACTATTTTACTTGATATTAAATGCCTACAGGAATTCTACTTCCTATTTGCCCTGTTTTTGTATGAATAACTATTTCGCCCGTTCGATTAGCAACTTTTTGTTTAGCATAGTTAATGGCTTCTTCTTGTTCAGAAAATGATTTAACAGCTTTTGTACTTCCTTCAGAAATAACCGACCAGTTTTGCGTTAATCCTGATACAATATGATAACGCACACTTTCTTTAGAATTTTGAATACTAGTTGTCAATAATTTACCTAAGGCTCTGGTATATTGTATTTTAGACATAATGACGAAATTAAGATAATAATTTGGCTATACTAAAAAAAGTGAGTTCCATTATCAATTGAAATATATGAGGCAACTACCCATGAAAAGCTTTTAAGACTTTTCCCCAAAATCATAAAATTACGATTTGATCTATTTATGAATTTCCAAATGGTCAAATTGTCGAATTGTCGAATTATCTTCGCAATCTTAAATTAAAATCGAAATGGAACAAAATAATCAACAACAACAAAATCAACTCAATATAGAATTAACTGAAGAGATGTCTGAAGGCATTTATTCAAATCTCGCCATTATTACGCATTCAAATGCTGAATTTGTAATTGATTTTATTAATGTAATGCCTGGTGCGCCTAAAGCCAAAGTAAAATCACGTATTGTATTAACGCCTCAACATGCAAAACGCCTTTTAAAAGCTTTAGCAGAAAATGTAAAGAAATTTGAGCAAGTGAATGGTAATATTAAAGATCTTGAACCAGTTTCAATTCCAATGCAATTTGGCGGACCAACCGCACAAGCCTAAGTAGAGTCCGTCAATAATGTCTCCCGAAACTTCGGGATTAGTCTCGACTCAAAATCCGCTCATTGACCTTAGTCAACTCCCGAATTTCAAGCCTTCAACTGCCTCGAACTCGAACAATCTTTACAAACTCATGGCTAAATGAACAAACACTAAATAGTTTATGACAGAAAAAATTTTAATACTAGACTTCGGTTCACAATACACTCAACTCATTGCACGTAATGTACGTGAGATGAATGTTTATTGTGAAATTATTCCGTTTTATGATGAAATCAAATTTGATGATTCAATTAAAGGAATTATTCTTTCAGGAAGTCCATATAGTGTAAATGAAGAAAATGCACCTACTGTTGATGTGAAAGCGATGAATGCAAAATTGCCAGTATTGGGCATATGCTATGGTGCGCAACTAACAACTAAATTGTATAACGGTAAAGTTGAAAAATCATCTTCACGCGAATATGGTCGTGCGAAACTCTGTAATATTCAACCCGGTCACGATATACTCAATGGTATTGAAGAAAAAAATCAAGTTTGGATGAGTCATGCAGATACCATTACTGAACTTGCAGACAATGCCGAAATTATTGCACAAACAGATAGTATTCCAATGGCAGCCTTTCAAATTAAAGGCACACCCAATCCACTCATAGGTTTGCAATTTCATCCTGAAGTCACACATTCTGAAAATGGAAAAACCATACTTAAGAATTTTGTAGTTGGCATTTGTGGTTGTGCACAAACATGGACATCCGCAGGCTATATCAAACAAACCGTTGAAGAAATAAAACTTAAAGTAGGCGATAAAAAAGTAATTATGGCCTTAAGTGGTGGTGTTGATAGCACGGTTGCTGCGACATTAATTCATAGAGCTATTGGAAAAAACTTGTTTTGTATTTTTGTTGACAATGGTCTTTTACGTAAAAATGAATTTCATGATGTGCTTGAAGCATACAAAGTTTTAGGCTTGAATATTAAAGGAGTTGATGCCTCTCAAAAATTTTATAGTGAACTGAAAGGAGTGAGTAGTCCTGAAGAAAAAAGAAAAATAATTGGTTCAGGTTTTATTGATGTGTTTCATGATGAAGCAATTCATTTAACTGATATTTCATTTTTGGGTCAGGGTACAATTTACCCCGATGTAATTGAAAGTGTTTCAGTAAATGGACCATCAGCTACTATTAAATCGCATCATAATGTAGGCGGATTGCCTGAAGAAATGCACCTTGAATTAGTTGAACCTTTACGATCATTATTTAAAGATGAAGTTAGAAGAATAGGATTTGAACTTGGTTTGGCCGAATCATTTATCATGCGTCATCCTTTTCCTGGCCCTGGTTTAGGTATACGTATTTTGGGCGAAGTAACTGAAGAAAAAGTAAAGCTTTTACAGCAAGCTGATGATATCTATATCCAACTATTAAAAGAGCATCATCAATACGATAAAATTTGGCAAGCAGGTGCAATTTTACTTCCTGTACAAAGCGTGGGTGTTATGGGTGATGAACGAACTTACGAATTTACTATTGCCCTACGCGCTGTAACAAGTATGGATGGTATGACAGCAGATTGGGCACATATTCCGTATGATATTTTAGCAACCATTTCGAATGAAATAATTAATAAAGTGAAAGGAATCAACCGTGTTGTATATGATATCAGCTCTAAACCACCTGCTACTATTGAATGGGAATAATTACTCAATATTATTTTAATATGATACAAAAAATTAGTTTACTATTTATAATAATTCTCTGGACAGTGATGGGGGCTAATGCACAACGTCCGCAATGGTCAGAAGAAAAACAAACCTCAATACCTAAGGAATTTAAATATCCAAAAAGTATTAAAAAAGAAAGATACAAAGTTGCAGTTCTTACTCCAATGTATCTTGACTCAGTTGATTTAGAATCTAATTTAACCCGCATTCCAAAATTCATGATGCCTGGGTTAGATTTTTACAAGGGCATTCAAATCGCAGCAGACACATTAAAAAAACAAGGTTATAATCTCGATATTTATGTTTATGATAGCAAGTCGAATTATATGAATGTTCAAAATTTAATTGAGTCTGACAAGCTCGATTCGATGGATGTCATTATTGGTAATGCAAGTGTTTCAGATTTAAAATTGCTTGCTGATTTTGCCAAACTAAAAGAAATTAATTTTGTTTCGGCGGTTTCGCCTGCAGATGCGGGACAAGAGTTTAATCCTTATTTTACTATCCTTCAACCTCGGCTCACTTCTCATATCGAAAAAATTCATAAAAATATAAATTCACGATATCCCGAAGATAATGTGGTGTTTATTCATCGAAATTTAACCGCTGAAAAAAATGCCTTGTCGTATTTTAAAAACGACATCATGAACCAATTGCCTAGTAGATACAGTGAGATAGAATTGAAGGGTGAGGAGATCGATATAAAACAGCTGATTAAACAAATAGATACTAACTACCGAAGCACTATTGTACTTGGCATTTTAGATCCATCTATTTCGTATAAAAATTTAAAACTCTTAGTGCCTTTTGCAAAAAGATTTGGCTTAAAAGTTTATTGTATGCCAACCATGGAAGCTGTTAAAGCGCTTGGCAAAACGGATGAATTTCCTTCAATGCCTATCTTTTACACTACCTCTTATATCATAGATAAAATAACGCCTTCAAGTGTTTATATTAGTCAAGAATATAGAAAGAAGATGGGTGGACATGTTTCGGATATTGTTTACAAAGGATTTGAGAGTTTATATTTCTTTTCAACTCTACTAAAAAAATATGGTGTGCCCTTCAACGATCATATTGGTGATAATGCATACACATTTATTACCCCTTATAAAATTGTACCAGTAAAAGAAAAAGGTGTCATTAAATTCTACGAAAATAAGTATATGTATTTATTACGGTATGAAAATGGTGTAATGACATACGAGTAAATTAATTTGAATTTAATGAATTTCATTCGCGAAGCTGTAATTGAGGACATTCACTCACTCGCTGAAATATTTGATCAGTATAGGATATTCTATGAAAAAAAATCAGATATTGATTCAGCAAAAATATTTTTAGGTGATCGAATCAAATTAGGCGAATCAAAAATTTTCATTTCAATTAATGATGACGTTATAACTGGATTTGTTCAACTCTATCCTATCTTTTCATCTACACAAATGAAACGATTATGGTTACTCAATGATTTATTTGTTGACCCAAAATTTCGAGGACAAGGCATATCCAAAAAATTAATTGAAGAATGTAAAGGACATAGCGTTCGCACCAATGCAAGTGGATTGATTTTAGAGACAGCCAAATCAAACACCATTGGTAATCAATTATATCCTAGTGTAGATTTTAATTTAGATCAAGATCATAATTATTATTACTGGGAAAATAATGCAATTTAATAATCAGTATCATTACCTGTGCTTATACCAATGGAAGCACCATTGATACCAATTCGAATACCATAAACAGGATTTTTTAAATTGCTATAACCAACAACTCCATCTACACGAAACATTCGGAATAGCTTGTACCCAATATTTTCGAGCCCAGCTGATATTTCAATATAATTATTATCTTGATTTACATAATAGGCATTTCCACTTGCTACTAAATACCATTTCAAATTTCTAAAAAGTGGCAATTTATTTGTAAGCAAGCCATTAAAATGATGCTCTGCATGAAGAGTTGTAAAAAACTTTTCGGTATTACTGTTAGCATAATAAGGTGAAAGTTGAAAACTATTAAGATATTGTGAGGCAAGAATAGTTTGATTGCCATTAAAATGATTGAAATCGGCTAAATAAACCTTCTCCTTACTTATAAAACCGCCAACTGCAATCCTATAACTAAATTGCCCCCATAAGTTAAAGTCCATATCATCTTCCATATTCGCCATCCATTTATCGTAATTAACATCACTCAATAATATAGACAGTCCCTTTGTATATTGAACTCCGAACGTGGGATAATTAGAAGAAGATGAGACAATTCGATCAGGATATTTGATATATTTTCGACCTGGTTGAAACGATGCCGATACATTCGCAATAAGCGCTTGGTGTCGAGGTTCAAAATCTGATAGTTGCTCTGTTGGATAATTTTCAGTAAATCTTTGTTCACTGGTTTTACGATAACAATACAAATTTGTATTTCTTAAAGGCATTCGATCTTGATAATTGATACGTCCTTCTATAGTTAAACCGCTGACAAATTTTTTATTCATTTTAATTTCACCAAACCAGGCCTGATAAAATTTCAAATAATTTCGACCTGCAAATAAGGTATAATATGAATTAATTAGTGAATTTACAGGCTCGCTATTATTATATTGAAATACAAATCTTCCAGCAGATAATTCAATATTTGTTTTATTTGTTTTTCCGAATTTATACTTTGTTGTTAGCTTGGCATTGAATTGTTGATTACTAAATCCATATCTCATTTTTAAAGCAGTTGAAAATGTTCTGTCATCATCTATTGTATTGATATATTTAAGTCCAAACCAATAATTAACTCCTTCCACTGTATTCCAACTAAATTGATTGCCGCCTGCTAAAGGCGTGGTTTTAAAAATTTGCCCTTTTCCAATCTTTTTGATATACCCGCGTAACGCAAATGACTTTAATGTATTTTTAGCGGGTTTGATACTATCCTTTTTTGCTAGATTGATTTTCTCGATACTATCTTTTTTAATAAAATCCGCAATTTCTTCTTCATCTAAAGGCACTGGACGAAGGGTGTCCCAATATTCCTTTGTTTGGGTTAATGCGCTTTCTTCATACACTCTTTTATATTTATCAAATGTTTTCTTTGTATCATAATCAAAAATATAATCTGTAAAAACATTTACAAAATTGCCACTAAAACTAAATCCCATTAGTTTAAATTTCATTTTAAAGCTCTGATCTTTTACCATGAGAATATTGTTGACTGGTACAAAAATTTGCTTCACCTGAACTGTATCAAGTAATTCTAATTGATGCAAATGGTCAACCATTAAATCAACACTGTGAAGTCGCCATTCGTCTTCAATGATATGAATTGTTCCAGCAAAAACAGGTTCAAATTTTCGACGTGGTATCACCTTAATCGCACTAATTGTTTTTCCATCTTCTTGATAAGTTTCAAGCAATTCATACTTATAACTAAGCAAAGCCGTTTCGGCAATAGGTGAAATAAAACCACGTGGACTCAAGCTTTCAGAGAATTGAACATTATTATCGTACATATTTACAAATAAAGGTTCACTAAATCCATACCCGCTTCGATCACCACTTTTACGACTACTTTTGACGGTTATTTTTAATTTATTTGGTTTCTTATAAGCGATTTCATTGTATGATTCGGATAGCATTAAAATTCCTTTTAGATCTTCCATTTCTTGATTACTTGCAGAATCTTTTTTTGACATACCCATTAACGACATCATCATACCGGTTGATGCGATATCATTTAATTTAATGCTTCCTTTAATATAAGCATTCGCCTTGTAAGCATCAATTTGTTTATTATATTCCGAACGCTTTTTGATTGTTTTACGAATCATACGATAGGCAGGATCTTCCCCTTTTTTAACCACCACTTGTTTCAACTCTTTACCGCGCGAAACAAGTATGAAGTTTTTTGTACTTATTTCCTGATCTATTTTAATCTCCACTTCTTGTCGCTGATATCCAACATATTGACAAATCAAAATATGGCTACCTAATGGCAATTCAAATACATAATTCCCATCTAAATTTGTGGTGGTGCCTGTACTTGTACCTTTCAAGTAAACACTTGCAAATGGCAAAGCTTCGCCTTTTTCGTCAGTTACTTTACCTTTTAATTTGGCGGCATGCATTGAAGTGAAAATCAAACTGAATAATAAGAAGAGTAAGGAGCGTTTTTTCATAATAAATAGATATTAAAATAAAAGTATAAAATTGAAGTTTCAAATTCAAGAATAAATTGTTGAGCGGTCAATTTTCGACTTAAATAGGCAGAATCATAATTTCATGTTTAGTTGACATTTGAATATCCTCATTTCAAGATGTATATTAGCACATTAGAAAATTAATTTTGAGATATCAATTTGCAATTATCGGTAACGGAAGCTGGAGTTCAGCATTGGTGAAAATACTTAATGATAATGGGCATCATGTTAATTGGTGGATGAGAAGTCAAACTGCAATTGAACATATTCGTAAAGCACATCATAATCCAAATTATTTAACATCAGTGAATTATGATATGAATTTAATTCACTTGTTTGAAGATCTTGAACGATGTATTATCGAATCGAACATTATTTTAATTGGTATTCCGTCTGCATTTATAGTTGATACTATAGGTAATTTGCCGAAAGATATTTTCAATAATAAAAAAATATTGTCTGCGGTGAAAGGTATTTTGCCTAATCAAAATTCACTGCTAAATGAATATCTTGACAAAACATTTACTTTTCCTATTGCTGATTATTGTTGTATAGCCGGACCTTGTCATGCCGAAGAAATTGCTGCTGAAAAACTTTCTTATTTAACCTTTGCTTCAGAAAGTATTGATTTATCAAAATCGATTGCTTCTTATTTTGCGAATCATTATCTACATACTGTTGTTAGTAATGATGTTTTTGGTGTACAGTATGCTGCTGTATTAAAAAATATTTATGCATTAGGAGCCGGTATTGCACATGGCCTTGATTATGGCGATAATTTTTTAAGTGTTTATATCACAAATTGCTTCGCAGAATTGCAGTATTTTATGGATATTATTTCAACGCAAACTCAACATCATTATAATACAAGTGCTTATCTTGGCGATTTATTAGTAACCTGCTATTCATTGCATAGCCGTAATAGAACCTTCGGTAATTTTATTGGAAAAGGTTATTCTGTTAACGCTACTAAACTCGAATTAAATATGGTGGCAGAAGGATATTATGCAAGTAAAGGTATTTATGAAATTTGTTCTAAATTAAATTATAACCTTCCAATTGCTAATAGAATTTATACTATTTTATGGAAACAACAATCAGCCAAAATTGTTTTCAACGAAATAGAAAGCATTTGTCATTAGACATTCACTTTGTCTTGAGCAGCCATTTCTTTTGAATGTCTTTTTTCTTCTTTAGCTTCAAACATTTCTTCAGTTTCATAACCTGCAGCACCGCCGCTTACTGCCATTTTCATTGCATCACTTGGATTCATTTCTAAGGGAGTAACCGATTCCTTTGGCACAATAACAGTGACTCCGCTAACCGCATACGAATGTGGCATATAAACAGCGATCATATTGATGAGTCCTATTTGACCCAAATCTTGTTGGGTTATAAAACCAATTTGATAGAGTTCAGGATGAGTTCGCATTTTAACCAATACAGGTTTTGTAAATTTTCGTTTATCACCCATGAATCCTTCAACTACTTCTTTTACAGAGGTATAAATAAATTTCAAAAAAGGTGTGCGTTCAAGAACTGAATCAAAAAAACTGATCAAAAATTTCCACACAAAAAAAGTAGACCCAAGCCAACCAATAATTACAAGCGAGCCTATGACAATTAAAAAACCTAATCCACGAGGCACATAGGGTACTTTTGTATCAATAAAGTCGAAAATTGAATAAGCGGCCCATGCAGTAACTGCAATTGGGGAAATGATGATGATTCCTTGAAGAAAATACCGAAGAATAAGACGAGCAGCGTTGCGCATGATGCAAAGATAGTAGTACTTACATGATAAAATAACAGAATTAAATTACTTTTGCCACATGCAAGAAATTTTAGACAAAGTTGAACAACTTAAAAGAGAAATTCAAGAAACAGCATTATCAAATGCTGAAGAACTTGAGAAATATCGAATTCGTTTTCTGGGAACCAAAGGTTTGGTCAAAGAACTAATGGGAGAAATGAAAAATGTTTCTAAAGAATTAAAAAAAGATTTTGGCGCTAAACTCAATGAATTTAAAGTATTTGCCGAAACCAAATATGATGAATTTAAAGGAATTGAAACTTCACAAAACGAAAACCAATTACCTAAAACTGACTATTCTTTACCAAGTTACCCTTCTGAAACTGGTAGCAGACATCCAATTCAAATTGTGATGAATAAAATGATTTCTATTTTTGAAAAAATTGGATTTACTGTAACCGAGGGACCAGAAATTGAAGATGACTGGCATAATTTTAATGCACTTAATTTGCCCGAAAATCATCCCGCACGTGATATGCAGGATACATTTTATATTTCTAAAAACCCCGATTGGTTGCTTCGAACGCATACAAGTAGTGTTCAAGTTCGAGTAATGAAAGAAGGCAAATTACCTATCCGACAAATTTTTCCTGGTCGTGTTTATAGAAATGAAACCGTTTCGGCACGAGCTCATTGCTTTTTCCATCAAATTGAAGGCTTATATATTGATGAAAAGGTTTCATTTGCCGATTTAAAACAAACGCTTTATTATTTTGTGAAAGAAATGTTTGGCGCTGATGTACAGGTTCGTTTCCGTCCTTCTTATTTCCCATTTACAGAGCCAAGTGCCGAAATGGATGTAAGTTGCTTTATTTGTAATAGTAAAGGGTGTAATGTTTGTAAACATACGGGTTGGGTTGAAATTTTAGGTTGCGGAATGGTTCATCCTAATGTATTGACTAATTGTGGTATTGATGCTGAAAAGTATACTGGTTTTGCTTGGGGTATGGGTGTTGAGCGCACAACCATGATGCAATACGGCATTACTGATATACGTGTATTATCTGAAAATGATACGCGGTTTTTAGATCAGTTTAAAAATGTTGTTTAATGATACTTGTAACTGGCGGATCTGGTTTAGTAGGTCAACATCTGCTTGAAGCCTTGCTTAAAACTGGAGAGAAAATTCGTGCCACTTATCGAAATGAAATTCCAAGTTTTTTTACAAATATTTCAACCAATTCAATTGACTGGTTCGAATGTGATTTACTTGATATCCCTTCGCTAGAACCTGCCTTTGAAAATATAACCCATGTTTATCATTGTGCTGCAATGGTAAGTTACGATCCACGTAAAAAGGATGAAATGATGTTGGTTAATATTGAGGGCACGGCTAATATTGTTAATCTTTGTTTAGATAAAAACATAGAAAAACTATGTCATGTTAGCTCAATTTCAACATTAAGCGATGGGGCAAATAACGAGCTTATTTCAGAAAAAAATGATTGGGAAGATCACCCAGAAAATTCAAATTACTCAATTAGCAAACAAGGCGCTGAAATGGAAGTTTGGCGGGGCATTGCAGAAGGATTATCTGCAGTCATCATTAATCCAGGCATTATTCTTGGTGAAGGCAATATTTTAAAAAGCAGTTCAAACTTGTTTAAAATTGTACGTGATGAATTTCTCTATTATACACAAGGCATAACAGCTTGGGTAGATGTGAAGGATGTAGTGAATGTAATGATTTTATTAATGAATAGCCAAATTCAAAATGAACGATTTATTGTGAGTGCCGGCAATTATTCGTACCACGATATATTTACTTTAATGGCAAAGGCACTACATAAAAAGCCACCTCATAAATTAGCCAGTCCTTGGATGACCGAATTAGTTTGGCGAATTTCATACTTGAAAAGCTTGATTACGGGCACTGTGGCTACTATAACTAAAGAAACAGCGAGAAGTTCTCAGAAAAAAAGGCGATTTGATCAATCAAAATTACTTCGTGCCTTAGGTGATTTTCAATACACAAAGATTGAAGAAACAATTGAAAGAGTTTCGAAAAGCTATAGCAATTAAGGCTTCAATATATATTTATCGTCAACTATTTTGAATTCAATTCAACCCAAGCAAGTATACCGCCTGTTAAATTTTTAGTATTGGTAAAACCCATTTGCTCAAGCACAGCACAAGCTTGCATACTTCTAACACCACTTCTGCAATGAACGATCACTTCTTTATCTTTCCAATCTTCGATAGGTTCAATCTGCATACTTAAAACATTCCCCAACGGGAGTAGAAGCGCGCCCATATTCACTTCGGCATACTCATGTGGTTCGCGTACATCAAGAATAAATAATTCTTCACCAGCGTCTTTTCTCTCTTTTAGTTCATTAACTGTAATTAGTTGCATTAGAGTTTATATATTTTTTTTGAAATTGAATTACCTTTTGAATCAATGAGTACAAGAATATAATTGCCAGGTTGAAGATGACTTATATCCAATGTATTATTCTTTATTAAATCAGTCCCTTGTAAACTTCCTTGAATTGAATAAATACGACATTCTTTAAAAATTTCTTTCGACTCAACATACAATAAATCGCTTGTTGGATTTGGGAAAAGTTCAACTTGTACACTTGAATTTTTGATAATTTGAGTGACAGCCGTTGGTACAAACTCTTGTCCTACAATTGGCCTCATCATAACACTACCCACTGTATTTGAAGAATACCATGTACCATCTACATTATAGGAAAGCTTTTGAAGATTAGTATTAGTATTTACATCTAAACCATAATAAATACTATCACTTCCAAAATTCGCTGGTTGCGTAATTCCAATATAATAATCGCCAGCAGCAAGTGATTTAGGTTGTGAAAATGCATAGCTTGAAAAACCATTATACGAGGGTTCATATTGAACTTTAAGTAAATCTTCTTGCAATATGATTGAATCATTTATACCTAAGCTTCCCAACGATTTATATAATACAATTGAAAAATACTTGCCTAAGGCCGTTGGCACTTGTGGCCCGAAATGAACCATTAAGCCTCTTATTGTGTCAGCCTCATTCAGTGTAAATTTCAAAGCAGTTTTTGAAGGATAATTGATAGCCGGCAAAAGAAAATATGACTTCTCTGCGCTTCCATCATCATAAGCGAAATAATTATCAAAAACGGCATCCTCAACTATCGTATCATTTTGTTTTCGATCATTGATATTTACTGGTGGATAAAAATAGGTATTTCGAATCACCACTTTACTTTTATTGGATGGTGGTGTATAAGCAATATTATACGTTAGAAAGGATTCTTGTATAAAAGATTTAGAAGCTATATTAGCTGAAGGCAAAGATTGTGAATTGATTGATGTGTTTGAAATAAATTCCCTCGCAGAAGAATTCAATGAAACAGTTTGAGAAATTGAATACAAATTAACCACTTCAATATCTTGTGTTGCCGACACTTCATTTGTTTGATTGGCAATAAAATGTCGATAAGGCATTGAACTATAATTTTTCAAAATTGAAGTTGGCTGACTTGAAAAGGCCATATCATTCATTGAAGTATCATTAATGTTTCGATTTTTATCTATCTTAATATAATCTAGATTCCAAACATCATCATTGGTATTTAATGATGCAATATTTACAAATCGAAATTGAAAATCACTATGAAAAAATTGAGGATCTACTATTGAATCAATTACATAAGTAAATCCTGTAATAGCCGACCCTTTTTTTTGCCAAATGCGCACCCATTGATTTGTGTTATTTTTAAAATACAAAAATAGACTATCCTTACTTTCTGGTGCAAATCCTAAACCTTGCGGTTGATAATAAAAACTAAAATAAATATTATCTGCAGATGTGTATGTTGATAGATCTATCGTTGTAGAAGTTAGACTATCCGCAAATCCCGAATTAAAAGGTTGGTCAAAATAAGGTCGCCCCAATTCGTTTAATCCATCAAAGGTTGCAACCCCTCTAGTAGGTGGAAAAGACCCCATCGTATTATTGATATAAACCTTATTATCTTCCCATAAGGTAGCATCAGGGTAAGGCCCTTGATACGAAAAATCATCTATAAAGGGTAAAATGGCTCTTGTCTTTTTTGATTGAAAAGGCTTAATTGATTTTGATTGGTACACTGCATTTTGAGTAAGCGGCACTACTATTTCTTGAGCAAATAAACTCGTTGTCAAATTAAATGACAAGAAAAACATGAGGAAGAATGTAGTGGCTTTTTTCAATTAATTGAATTCGTTTGAGATTGTATTATCGTTGCTTTTTACGGGAGTAGATTTTGATTCTGTTTTAGGTTTTGGTTTGGGTTTAGGTTTTTTATCAGCCCCTATAACGCTTGAATTCGCTGTTTTGGTATTTTTATCCTTCGAACTATTTTTTTGCATAGGATCTATAACCGGAGATGAATGCACATTCATACCTGGTATTTTCTTTTTCTTTTTTAAACTGTCAGGTATCTCCTTTCTTGGAATTGGTGCTACTTGATCGGTTGGCATTTCATTTGAATCTGTAATCGCTTCTTCTCCAATTAATTTCTTAGAGCCAGGTTGATTATTTTTCAAAATCTCTTCAGATGGATTTTGCATAATTCGCACATCAATGATATCCCCTTCTGGTATTGAATTTTTAAAATCTAATTCATTCATCGCTTCTGGCTGTTGCATATAAACAATGGCAGAATTACTATCTGTTATAGCTCCTTCCCAAACTGCATTTGAATTGAGCGATAATGATTCAATCAAATTTTTTGCCTCAGACCAACTCATACCAATTAAATTAGGCACTTCTTGCTCGCCTGACAAACCTTCGCCAATAACCAAATCAATTTTTGTTCCAAAAGGCACCATTGTACCCGGCGTTATTTGTTTTCCCTTAACCCATTGTTCAAGCACAGCACCCGCCGCCACATCGGGTCGATAACTAGTATCACCCATTTCAAGACTATAACTTTTCATTGTTAATAATGCATTTCTAAAAGACATATTAACAAGGTCAGGCATTTCAATAGAAGGCGGTGTTTTACGATTTACAGTTAAAAAAATGGTTCGACCAACTTTTACAAATGTACCTGCTTCAGGTTCTTGAAATAAAACCTCTAAAGGATCTTTATAGGATTGGTAGGTTGAATCAATTTGTATTCTATATCCTAACGACTCTAATTCTTTGACTGCAACACTAAGTTTTTTACCCATTAGTGTTGGCACTGTAGCTTGTTTACCATGATTTGTTAACCAATTCAGCGAGCTAAAAAATAAAAAAAGTAAACCCACAACAATGAGGCTTATTAGGATTAGGTTAAATAAGAATGATTTTTTAAGCACGTTTGATTTTTCTAACGGGTAAAAATAAGGTATTTGATCACGTAAAAAAGCGTATTTTGAATTATTTTAACGCTTATAGTTTTTAAGTGTTTCTTCTATTAAACCACCATAGAAATCAATCAATGTCATACCTGAGGCCCGAACTTGTTGTGGCACAATACTATTTTCACTTTGTCCGGGAATTGTATTAATCTCTAAAAAGTAAAGCTTATTTGAATTCTCCTCTAAAATAAAATCAACTCGACATATCCCTTTACAATTGAGCGTTTGATAAATATTAATGGCTGTATCCGCAATTTTTATAGCAATATCTTTTTCAATTTCAGCTGGTGTAACTTCATTGGTCATACCCGGTGTATATTTGGCTTCATAATCAAAAAACTCCTTTGTGCTAATAATTTCGGTGACTGGCAATGCTATACATTTTCGATTCGACTGATACACACCAATACTAAATTCACGGCCTTTGACAAATTCTTCAATCATGGCTTGTGGCTCAATGGCAAACACAGCATCAATGGCAGGCTGTAATTCTTCTTTTGTTTTTACTTTGGTGGTTGCCAAGCTAGATCCTCCTTCTGAAGGTTTTACAAAAACTGGCAATTTGATTTGGTTGCAGATTTCGTCAACAGATAAACATCTATCTTGAAATACATGAATCGATTTAGATACATTCACTACACCGCTATGCTCGATCACTCGATTACAATAAATTTTATTAAAGGTCAATCCCGAAACAATTGCACCGCAAGAAGTAAATGGCAAATCTAACATTTCAAAATAACCTTGCAATTTACCATCCTCTCCAGGGGTGCCATGCACGGCAATAAAAACAGCATCAAAACTAATTTTATTTTGATTGATCAATAATGAAAAATCTCTTCTATCAACTTCAATTTTGTGACCTTCAGGTGAGGTATACTGCCAATTATATTTATCGATAATTATTTTATAAACATGATATTTTTCCTTGTCTATATTGTTTTCAATTGTAATGGCAGTTTTGATTGAGATTACATATTCACCCGAATAGCCGCCAGCGACCAATGCTATATTTTTTTTCATGTATAAAAGAGAATGAGCAAAGCTAATAAAATCTTCAGGGATTTTGTTTATTGTAATATGATAAAGTATTTATAAAAGGTCCGCTATCTTAAAAGTGTCACGAATAAATAATTACCCGCCTATCGAAATCATACTTCTATTAATTACTTGGGTTGTATCTATCTGCGTGAAATCTGAAAATAATTGCCCTCCCAACGCTTTTTCCTTTTCCTTTATTGTTTGTGTGATTGATGGTATGATATCTTCATGATTTCTGTAAAGCGTTAATAAATCAGTTTCTCCTTTTGAGAACAAGCAATTCTTCAATTTGCCATCTGCTGTTAATCGAAGCCTATTGCAGGTTGCACAAAATGGCGCCGTCATTGTGCTAATGATGGCAAATGTGCCTTGATGATTATACACTTGGTACTTTTTAGTTGTGTCGTTCAGTTCATCTTGAATTTTTACAAAATCAAATTTTTCTGCAATTTGAGAAAGTATTTGTTGATAGGTAAATACCTTATCGCTCATCCATTGATTATTGGCAAATGGCATAAACTCAATAAAACGAACATGAATTGGTTCAAATTGAGTCCATTCAACAAAATCAGTAATCTCTTTATCATTAATTCCTTTCATAGTAACAACATTCACTTTCACTGAAAAATGATGTTTAAGCAATAGATCTATATTTTTTTTTACTTGATAAAATTGGTCACGTTTGGTAAGTGATAAAAATGTGATCGGGTTCAAGGGATCTAGACTAATATTGATTGATTTTAAATTTGCCTTCTTAAAAATATCAATATACTTGTGCACTAATACGCCATTGGTGGTCATGGTTAATTTAACAGGCAATGACGAAAGTAATTCAATAATTTCACCAATATCCTTTCTTACAAGAGGCTCACCACCAGTTAAACGAATTTTATTTACCCCGAGAGAAACAAATATTTTTGCTATTTCAAAAATCTCCTCCTTCGACATCAACTTTGAATTGGGTGTAACATCAACCTCCTCATTTGGCATGCAATAAAAACATCTGAAATTGCATGCGTCAGTTAAGGATATCCTTAGATAGTTGTGAACCCGATGATGTGTATCGTATAACATGTTTGGTAAAAGTAGGATATATTCAATTGAATTTCTAACTACTTGAAAAGTATCAAATTAAATTTTACTTTTAGCCAATCTTAATATGAATCAAACAAAATATTCGAAACTCATTTTAGCAGCCTGGTTGTTTACCATCAGTATAGTGACGATACTTACGGCAGCAACACTTATAAAGCATGGTATGTTTATGGATGCGATGTTATACACCTCTGTATCTCATAATTTGAGTCATGGCATTGGAAGTTTTTGGTTTCCTTTTTTCGACGAATATAATGTAGCGAATCTCACCTCATTTCATGAACAACCCCCTTTGGTATTTGGTATTCAGGCCTTGTTTTTTAAACTATTGGGTGATAGTATGTATGTCGAAAGATTTTATACTTTTTTTACAATGTGTATAAATGGGTTACTCATAAAAGTTCTTTGGGATGAAATTACAAAGGAAAATCTCAAGTTAAGACCTTATGCTTGGCTAGCCATTTTATTATGGATAACCATACCCGTTTGTTTTTGGTCATACTCAAACAATATGCATGAAAACACTATGAGTGTATTTATTTTATGTTCTGTTGTTTTTAGTTATAAAGCGATGCAATCGAAAACTGACAACTATTTCAATTATGTTTTGGCTGGGTTCTTTATTTCATTGGCGGTATTAAGTAAAGGATTTCCAGGTTTTTTTCCTATCACATTACCATTCCTTCATTGGTTAATTATACGACGAAAATCGTTTTTTAAAACCTTTATTTACTCCTCAATTATTTTATTGATTTTGATCATCATTGGCATTGCTTTATATCTTTATCCGAGTTCCAATGAAAGTCTATCCATCTATCTTTTCAAGCGTGCCTTTCAACGTATCAACGAAGTTCCTAGTGTAGATAGTCGTTTTTTTATTTTTTGGCGATTACTATCTGAACTGATTCCTATATTTATTTTTACAGCCGTATTTTTTGGAATTGCTCGATGGAAAAAGATGCTGAATCAATTAAATAGCCAATATCAACAAGCATTTTTATTTATTGCTTTAGGCATTTGCGGATCTTTACCTTTGATGCTCACCAAGGTACAAAACGGATTTTATTTTGTTCCCTCCTTACCATATTTCGGAATTGGATTTGCTTTATTAACGGCACCTATCATTCATCTACTCTTTCAAAAAATTCAAATAAAATATCATCAAAATTTAGTTACCATTTCATCGATGATTTTAATTGGGACTTTGATCTTTACTTATTTTCAAAAAGATAAATATAGCAGAGATAAAGATCTCTTAAACGACATTCACAATATTGCACAAATTGTTCCAACTCAATCACGTATCAATTGTTCAAATTCAGTCTATCAAAATTGGTCATTAAATTGCTATCTTGTAAGAATGCATGATATCAGTATCAACAATATAGAAATGAAACGTCATGATAGTCCATACTTTATTAATGAAATCAATGGCACGAACCCAGATGCTCAATTATATGAGGAAGTGAAATTGAATAATAAACAATATACGCTATATAAAAAAAGATAGGTTTAAAGCTTCAGTTCAAAAAGTGAACCTTGATCGCCAACAATAAAACATGTTGTTTCATCTCTAAAATTAATTCCTCTTAAATCTTTCAAACTAAATTGGTTGGTTTCTATCCAATTTTCACCATCATCATTACTTACAAAAACAACGCCATTTTCGCCAACCGCAACAACTGATTTATTTTGATTTCGATCGATATCTAAAAAATGAAATTTCTTTAATGTGATATCATTTCCATTTCGAATTACTCTCCATGTTTTACCTCCATCACTGGTTTTATGAATGCTACCTTCATAACCTACTGCGATACCTTCTAAGGTATTTTTCCATGACATGGCTTTAAAAAAATCATTCTTAGCATTTGTAAATTCCCACTGTTTGCCTTGATCATGTGATTTCAAAATAGCACCATATCCAGATAAATAAATTGTATTCGAATCTACCTGATCAATATCAGATAATTCAAAATTTTTTTCTTCACGAATTTGATTTGAGCCTGAACCATCAAATAAAAAATCACTGATATGACCTTTATCAAATCCAATGCCACCAACAATGATAGCTGACTGTTCATTTATGAATGCGACATCTTTCAACTCCTTCCATGAACTATGTTGTATATACTTAAATGTATTACCTGTATCGCTACTTATAAAAATTGTACCTCCATACCCTACAGTAATAATATGCCCTCTTTTATCAATCGTAATATTATATATCTCTTTTTTTTCGCTATTAACAGGCAACTCAACCTCATTCCAATGATAACCACCATCGATTGTTTTTAGCAAACTTGGTTTTGAAAATTGAGCTCCTCCAACTATAAAACCAATATTTTGATTAAAGAAAACAATTTTATTGAGCCGTTCATTGAGATCTAAATTTATGTCATTTGAATCAACCACAATTTTTTTTCGTGTGCATGAAATGACACAAGTAGTAAAAATAAAAAGGTAGACTAAATATTTATGCATTATTAATTAATACTTGAATATCATGTGTTGACAATTTTGCAAATACCTTCTTGCCAATGGGGGATAGTTGAGGTTGCTCGCATCGGAATAAATCTTGCATTAATTTTTCCATTTCTTGCGTGGTGAGCTTTTTGCCATGATGAATTGCTCTTTGCATAGCGATGGTTCGTATTAAACGTTCGCGTTTATCAAGTCGAACTTCTGAGGAAGCATGTTTGTATGCATCTACAATTTTTTCGATAGAGCTAATTTCATTACCTTGTTTTACATCGGCAGGAATTCCTTGAATAATAAAACTATGATTTCCAAACTCTTCTACTTCATATCCTAGTTGCAATAAATCATCTAAAATACTTTTTAGCAAAACTGCATCTGCTGGCGGTAATTCAAAGGTTTGAGGCAATAAACATTTTTGAATGCTAATTGGATTTGACGTTGCAAGCTCTAACTGCTCATACAAAATTCGTTGATGCGCTAAATGCTGATCAATTAAAAGAAAACCATTTTTAGTGGATACTATGATATATGATAAATTGATTTGCGTAAAAGATGGAATAAACTCTTCTTGAAGAATTTTAAAATCTTCTTGATTGTCTGTATTTTGACTTGGTAGATATGGACTAGTTTTCAGGTCTTGATTTGAATCAATTGGAGAAAAAGTTGAAACTTGTTGTTTCGCAAAATCTTCTTGAATTTTATACATATCCTTCCAATTCCGAACATCTTCTTTCTTATTCAAAAAATGAGCTTGACCCTTCTCAGTGAATGATTGAAACAGAAAATCACCTTTCGTATGCTCTTGTGTTTGTTTTGAAAAAGGTTGACTTAAGGCCGTTAAATTTTCAATTGATGAATCAAGACTAAAATCAAGTGAAGGCGCAATACTATATTTACTCAATGCATGTTTAACTGCCGAACTAACAAAAGAATAGATGAGTCTATCATCTTCAAACTTTATTTCTTGTTTCGTTGGATGAACATTAATATCAACCCGCTTAGGTTCGATATCAATAAATAAAACAAATAATGGAAATTCATCTTTCCCAATTAATTCCTTATAAGCTTGTGTAACGGCATGATTTAAATAGGGGCTTTTAATGAATCGATTATTGACGAAAAAATACTGATTTCCTCTTGTTTTGGTTGATATATCAGGCGTTCCTACAAAACCAGTAATTTGCACAAAATCGGTTGGCTCATCTACCGGAACTAATTTGGCAGACATCGTATTTCCAAGTAATGCTATGATTCGCTGTTTAAGTTTACCTTTTTCTAAATTAAAAATATCGCTATTATTATTTGTAAACTGAAAACCAATTTCGGGATAGGCCATTGCTACTCGAGTAAACTCATCAACGATATGACGGGTTTCAACAGCATTACTTTTAAGAAAATTTCGTCGAGCAGGTACATTAAAAAATAAATTTTTAACTGCTAAACTTGAACCTATTGAAGCCTGACATGGCTCTTGAGACCGAACTGTACTATTGTCTATTAAAATATGAGTTCCAATTTCTTCATTTGCTGATCTTGTTTTCAACTCAACTTGTGCTACTGCTGCAATAGATGCCAAGGCTTCGCCTCTAAAACCCATGGTTCGAATGGCAAATAAATCGTCAACTGATTTTATTTTAGATGTAGCATGTCGTTCAAAACACAAGCGAGCATCAAGAGGACTCATTCCTTTTCCGTTATCATTCACTTGGATGAGTTCTTTACCAGCATCTTTCACTATTAAGTGAATTTGAGTGGCACCGGCATCAATAGCATTTTCAAGCATCTCTTTTACGGCACTAGCTGGACGCTGAATTACTTCACCTGCCGCTATTTGATTTGCAATATTATCAGGTAATAATTCTATTATATCTGGCATGGTGCAAATGTAGGAAATTTACAGATGTGAAATTATCTGTCAAGAGAATTCTTGAAATCAAGAAAGAGATGGTGATGAAATAAAGATATTTCCGCAGACCTATTCTTCTGGTGCAATTAATCTAAAACCATGACCATGAATATTAGCAATTTCAACACCTTCGTCTTCACGTAATATTTTTCGAAGTTTTGCAATGTAAACATCCATACTTCTTCCATTAAAATAAGTATCGCTGCCCCAAATTTTCTTGAGCACTTGATCACGTGGAAGCAAATCATTTTTACTCTCACATAACATTTTCAATAAAAAATTTTCTTTTGGAGAAAGATTGTGCATTACATCACCAATTTTCAATTCTCGAAGTTTTGAATTGAAATGAAATTTACCAAAGTCGAATTCAAAAATTTCGTTTTGTTTTTCTTCTCTTTCAGAATTTCGTTTTAAAATAGCTTTAATTTTATGGAGTAAAATATCGCTATCAAAAGGTTTTAAAATATAATCATCAGCGCCAAGTCTATATCCATTTAAAATATCTTCTTTCATATTTTTGGCAGTCAAGAAAAATAATGGAATATCTAAATCAACATTTCGAATTTCTTCAGCTAGTGAAAATCCATCTAAATTAGGCATCATCACATCTAATAAACAAAGATCATATTTTTCGCGTCTGAAAGCGGCTAAACCTAAAATACCATCTCTTACTAATTCAACTACATAATCATTTAGTTCAAGATAATTTTTTAAAACTTTTCCAAAATTCATATCATCTTCAACCAATAGAATTTTAGATTTTTGAACTTTATCCGCGTCAATTTTCTGGTTTTCAACTTTGTTATCTTCCATATTTTCTAAATTTTTGATGTGAAACCAAAAGTAGACAATCCATTTTTTTGAATTCAGTAAACCCGTGTAATATTTTGTTAAACCCCATTTTAAAGTTCAGATTAGTAAAGGTTCAAAAGGCCAAAGAAATTATAATTGGATTTGGCTATATCATCCGTATTGAAGAATACATCTTTTATAGATCTATTCTAGAATAGGTTACTCAGCATGCTGACATATTAAATAATTGCTACTATTTGGCTTTTTACTATAGGGTTCATCCGAATTTTTTTTTGCTCTATCAAGAAATTTCTGCAAGTTCAAGCAATTATCTTACTTTTAGGCAAAATTTAAAAAATTATGAAATCAAAAAAATTACTTATTACATCTTTATTTTTAATGGGCGGATTAGGCGCTTTTATTTCCTTAACATCCACAAGCAATGCAAGTTCTGGTGTTATGGGGGCTAGCACAGCGGGCTGTTCATGCCATGGCACAGCCAGTTCTGCAACAACCATTGAAATTACTGGAATTCCAGCCTCAGGATTTGTTGCTGGCACACCTTATTCAATGACACTTGCTGTAAAAAATTCAACTAAAGCTGGTGCAGGATTTGATTTAACTTGTACTTCTGGAACTATAAGTGGTGCTCCACTCAATACCATGCTGATGATGGGAACTGAATTACATCATACTGCTGTAAAAGATGCTGTATCTGGCATCACTACTTGGTCATTTACTTGGACGCCAGCTGCTTCAGGCAGTAGTGTTACATTTAATGTGGCAGGTAATGCGGTTAATAAAAATAACGGCGATAGTGGCGATCAATGGGCAGTTGCGAGTTTAACTTTCAATAAAGCAATTCCTTCTTCATTAAAAGATATCGATTTTACTGGATTTAGTATTTATCCTAATCCTACCTCAAGCAATTTATATTTTGTTTCAGAAAACGATATGAACAATGTAAGCTTTAAAGCGGTTTCATTATATGGTGGTGTTTCAGCATTACAAGCGTCAAAAGAAGCAAACAATAAATATTTAATTTCAAGTGCTTCATTAGCAAATGGCAACTATATTTTATTAGCTGAATCAAATGGAAAAACTTATTCTCAAACATTTAGCAAAAACTAAATTTACTAGATTATTTATTCTCAAAGAGGTTACACTATGTAGCCTCTTTTTTTTATTTTGAAACCTATGTATAAAAAATTAATTTCCTTCATTTATCTTTAATAAAAAATTGAATCTTATGAACTCAAAAAAATTACTCTTTATCATGAGTCTATTCTTTGGCTCATTGATTTATATCTCATTGACATCTAATAGTAGCGGTATTACTGGAAAAAGTAGTGTTGGTTGTGGCGGCAGTGGTTGTCATAGTCAAAATGCTGCAACAACTATCATGTTAAGTGGCGTTCCTTCAGGCGGATTTGCACCAGGCAATACCTATACATTAACCTTGTTAGTGACAAATATTTCAAAGCCTTCGGCTGGTTTTGATTTATCGGTTAGTGACGGTATTTTAAGTGGCGCACCGATAAATACTACTTTAAATGGGAATACCGAAATTCATCATACGGCTCCTCTCACCTCATTAACTGGTACATTTTCATGGACTTTCAATTGGACAGCGCCAACTGGTTCATCGGCCGTTGTTTTTAATGTAGCGGCCAATGCTGTTGATAATTCAACAACAAGTAGCGGCGATGCTTGGTCTATCGCTACCTTCAATTATTCAGCATCTTCCACTAGTACACCCCCTACTATTCTATCTACAACCCTAACTGGGGTTACATCAACAACTGCTGATATTGCTGGTTCAGTAAATGCTAACGGATTAAGCACTTCAGTTATTGTTGAATATGGATTAACCACTTCATATGGAAATACTGTTTCTACTTCGCCAGGTGTTGTGATCGGAACTACACCTACCAATGTTACTGCCACCATAACAGGATTATTGCCAAGTACAACCTATCATTATCGAATAAAAGCTAATAGCAGCGGAGGAACCACCAATGGCTCTGATTTTACTTTGGCAACACCCACTTCGTTGAATGATATTAAAAAGACAGATTTTAATATCTATCCAAATCCAACCAATGAATTCCTTTATTTTTCATCTGCATCTATTAGTACTGACATCAGCTTTAGTGCTATTTCGTTAACCGGAAATGCTTGCTACTTGAAAACAGAAAACATGGGTTTGGGATTGTATAAAATTAATACCCAAGATCTCGCACAAGGAAATTATATTCTTCGCATCAAAGCCAATGGTTCTTACTCTCAATATTTATTTGGCAAGAATTAATTATTGATTTCATTTTTATCCGAATTCGAATAAAAATTTCTTCTATAAGTCTTTACATCTTCTTAGGTTTTATATTGGTAGTTTCATTTATTTTTACAAAAATGATAAAATTATGAAGCTCGTATTTCTGTTCATGCTGATGTTTGTTTCAACTCTTTCTTTTTCAACACCTACTGAAACATTTAGTTATAGTTCACTTGCACCTAAAAAAAAGAAGTCGAGCAAATTTGATAAATCAAGAATTTTACTTGGTCCTGGCATTGGTTTTGGAGCTGCCTATCGTGCTTTTTCGTTTAATATTTCACCAAGTGTAGCTTATTGTTTTACTGAAAATTTTTATGCAGGTGCAACCCTTGGTTTTAATTATTTTCAATTTTCAGAAGAATATACAAATCCTGTTACTAATTTGCCAGATGTATATAAACAAAAATATCCTGCTTACTCTTTAAGCTTGTATGCACGATATCTATTAGCCAACTTTTTAATTATAAATTTCGAACCAGAAATCAATAATACCAAGTTTGTCAATAGCATTTCATATAATCAATCAACAGGAAAAATAATTGAAAAATCAAGTCGATTATTTGTGCCATCGGTACTTGTAGGCGCTGGATATGCCCAACGATTTAGTGAGTACGCACACTCTTATTTCATGGTTTGCTACGATTTAGTTCAAAATCCGAACGCCAGATATTATCAAACCTTAGATTATAGAGTAGGCATTATGATTAGTTTGTGGAACTAAAACTAACTGAACAACCCATAATCAAATACAAATTTTGATCTTTTCGCATTTGATTTAAACAATCTTTATTTGAGTAAAATATTTAAGATCGATTGATGTATATTGCATTCCCCCACGTTTTAAACCAACGTAAATTATATAAAGAAAAAATCGAATGCAGAAAAAATGGATATTAAAACAACCAGATAAAGAGATTGTTCAATTACTGCATCAAGGGCTAAAAATTCATCCAGTACTTTGTACTTTATTAGAAGAAAGGGGTATTCAAACATTTGATGAAGCGAAAGTTTTTTTCAGAACTTCTGATCAACAATTACATGATCCTTTTTTATTGAAAGGGATGAATGAAGCAGTTGAGAGAATTCATCAAGCCATTGAAAAGAAAGAGCGAATACTCATTTATGGTGATTATGATGTTGATGGCACAACCGCTGTTGCTGTTGTTTATAGCTATTTTAAATTACTTTCTCCAGAAATAGAATATTATATCCCACATCGATTTACAGAAGGTTATGGGGTTTCGAAAAAAGGAATTGATTACGCCATAGCTAATGGATTTTCACTTCTTATTACACTCGATTGCGGTATCAAATCTTCAGTACTAATTAAGGAAGCAAAGAATCATCAAATTGATACCATCGTTTGTGATCATCATATGCCTGATGACGAATTACCTGAGGCCGTTGCCATTTTAAATCCAAAACAAAAAGATTGCCACTACCCTTATAAAGAATTATGTGGATGTGGTGTAGGTTATAAACTTATATCAGCCTATGCAGAAAGATATCAAATACATAAAAATGAAGTGAATAAATTTCTTGATTTGGTAGCCACCGCTATAGCCGCAGATATTGTGCCTATTACTGGCGAAAACAGAACCTTATGTATTTTAGGATTAGAAAAAGCAAATAATAATGCTTCACTTCCATTGAAAGCATTACGTTATATTAATGCATTAGAAAAAGAATTTACAATTAACGATCTCGTTTTTATTATTGCGCCTCGCGTGAATGCTGCTGGGCGAATGGATGATGCACGAAAAGCGGTAGACATGTTTCTTGCAGAAGATTTAGAAAAGGCTAAAGAATTAGCGACCATCCTTCATGAAGATAATAACGATAGAAGAGATGTTGACCGTTCAACAACCATTGAAGCGTTAGATTTATTAAAAGATAATGAAGAAGATAAAATACTTAATTCAACAGTTGTATATCAACCGCATTGGCACAAAGGAGTTGTTGGGATAGTTGCCTCTCGTTTAATTGAGCATCATTATCGACCAACTGTTGTGCTTACCATGTCAGAAGGAAAAGTAACAGGATCAGCAAGATCTATCAAAGGATTCAATTTATTTGAAGGATTAAACCAATGTGCTGAATACCTCGAAAATTGGGGTGGACATTATTTTGCTGCCGGACTTACCATGAAAGAAGAAAACCTTATCCACTTTAAAACTAAATTTAATGAAGTGGTTACAAGTATGGTGCCTAGAGAAATGTTTCAACCTATTATTGAAATTGATGCTGAAATTGAATTGGATGATATCAACGAAAGTTTTCTGAAAATACTCAAGCAGTTTGCTCCCCATGGGCCAGAAAATATGAAACCTATTTTTATTTCAAAAAAAGTAAAAGACTATCGTAATTTGTCAACCATTGTAAAAGAAAAACATATCAGGCTTGTTATGCAACAAGGTAATGGCAAAACCATGAATGGCATTGGATTTAATTTAGCTGACAAACTCGAACTTGTAAAAACACAACCTGATTTTGACATTCTTTATCATATTGAAGAAAATGAATGGAATGGCAATAAATCAATTCAACTAAAAATTATTGATATTAGATAAAGTGATATCTTTCAAGAACCTTTATTAATCTTTAAAATAATCGAGGAGATCAGATAATTTTTGTTTCAACTCTTTTCGATCAACAATAAAATCAAGGAAACCATGTTCGAGTAAAAATTCAGAACGTTGAAAACCTTCAGGTAAATCTTTTTTAATTGTTTCTTTAATAACACGGGGGCCTGCAAATCCAATTAGCGCACCAGGCTCTGCAATATTTAAATCGCCCAACATCGCATAGGATGCTGTTACACCGCCTGTTGTAGGGTCGGTCATAAATGAAATAAAAGGCAGTTTAGCTTTTGCAAGTAAGGTTAATTTTGCCGAGGTTTTTGCCATTTGCATAAGTGAAAAAGCACTTTCCATCATACGAGCACCACCTGATTTTGAAATGATCATAAATGGCAATTTGTTTGCAATTGCATAATCAATAGCCCTTGATATTTTTTCACCCACTACACTCCCCATACTACCACCAATAAAACTAAAATTCATAGCGGCTGTCACTAATTTTTTTCCATTAATTTCACCCACACCAACTGTTAAAGCGTCTTTTAATCCAGTTGATTTTTGTGCTTCAATTATTCTATCTTTATAAGGTTTTAAATCAACGAAACCAAGCTGATCTTTCGACACAATATTTTCAAACAAATGCTCGGCTTTCCCTTCATCATAAATAATTTCGAAATACTCTTCAGCATCAATTCGATTATGATGATTACAATTCGGACAAACCCAAAGATGTTCTTTGATTTCATTTACCGTAGATGTTTTCTTACATCCCGGACATTTAAACCACAATCCGTCAGGTACATCTTTTTTCTCTTTTGAAGAAGTAAGTATATTTTTCTTTATCCGTTTAAACCAGGTCGATGACATAGTTAATTAGTTTTAGTTATTTCAATCTCCACAATTTCTAATGACAGTTCATAACCAAGAGTAAAATCAAAATTGTTTTGAGTCAAATTCCTCTAATTGTTCATTTGACAATGATTTAAACCTCAATCTCAACTGTTATACCTCACAAATGTAATATAAAATCGCAAAAATGGTAACAAATTAAAAACTTGATATTGGGTTTTAATGGTTTGACTCTATATTTATCGAATGAAAAAAATATTACTCTCCATCTTTCTCTCTTTACTGATAAGTTCAAGTTATAGCCAGATAAATAATCCTTGCGCCGAAACCAAATTAAAAGCGCATTCAAAGCCAATTAAAAAAAGTAGAGCCGGTTTGAGTGATAACATATTAATGAATAAATATGATGTTCATTTTTACTTTTTAGATTTAAATATCGAAAGAACATCGACTGTCATTAGTGGCGCAACCACTATTGGTGCTAGAATTACCGCTTTAACAACCGATACCTTTTGCTTTGAACTCAATCAAAGTTTAATAATTGATAGTATCATTTATAATAATCAAAATCTAACTAAAACACGAGTTGGCTCAATTGTATATGCTCTATTTACAAGTCCGGTTGCACAAAACACCGACGTTTATATTAAAATTTATTATCATGGTGATGCTTCTGTAACGGGTGCGGGTGCAATTGGTGATGGATTTAGCACTGGCACTTCAACTTCATGGGGAAATAAAGCAACTTGGAGTTTGAGTGAACCCTATAGTGCATATGAATGGTTTCCATGTAAACAATTTTTACAAGACAAAGCAGATAGTGCTTGGGTATTTGTAACAACCGATAAAGCCAATAAAGTAGGATCTAATGGTTTATTAGAAGGTGTAGATAGTTTATTACCTGGTAACAAATCGCGCTATCGCTGGAAAACAAATTATATGATTGACTATTATTTAATTTCAATTGCGGTTGCAAAATATGTCGATTATACAATTTATGCTCATCCAACTGCTTTAGTAAATGATTCAATTCCAGTTGTGAATTATATTTATGATAACCCTTCAACCTTGCCAAATTTTAAAGCCAAAATTGATAGTATACCGATGATATTGGAATACTATTCAGAATTATTTGGGCTTTATCCCTTTTATCAAGAAAAATACGGGCATTGTATGGCCCCTTTTGGCGGTGGAATGGAACATCAAACCATGACAAGTATTGGTAATTTAGGAAGTTATGCAACCAATGCACATGAACTTATGCATCAATGGTTTGGCGATCATGTGACTTGTAAAACTTGGAAAGATATTTTTATTAATGAAGGCTTTGCATCTTATGGTGAATATCTTGCTTATGAAAAATTTAGATCTTATGCAGCTGCACAAAATTTAATGAAAAATGTTCATGATAATGTAATGGTTGATCCGAATGCCATGGTTTATTTTACAGATACAAATGATGTTGGTCGAATATTTGATTCTCGTTTGACTTATGATAAAGGCAATGCTGTGATTCATACATTACGCTTTATTTTAGATGATACTTTGTTTTTTAATGGACTTAAACAATTTCAATCAACCTATTCGTTTTCAACGGCTAGCATTAATGATTTAAAAAATTCATTAGAGGCATCCTCAGGAAAAAATTTGACAGATTATTTTTCTCAGTGGATCTTTGGTGAAGGCTATCCTATTTATTCTGCACAATATGCATTTGATGGAAATAATTTATTTTTAAAAGTAACCCATACCACTTCATCAACGTTCACACCTCTTTTTAAAACCCCATTAGAAATAAAATGCAGCACTAATAGTGGCGATACAACCATACTCGTAGATATTACTCAAAATAGCAATACTTTTATGTTCCCTTCTTCGCGAACCTATACCAATCTTAGTTTCGATCCCAATAACTGGTTATTAAATGATTCAGGATCGGTTGTAAAGAATTTAGATTTAATTCCGGTTTCAGCAGCCACATTCAATTTAGAAAATAGCGTTCATTTATATCCGAATCCTACAAATGATTTTATACAAATTGATTATTCTTCATCTAATCAAGCATATTATATTTTAAGAGAAATGAATGGTCGTGAAATTCAAAAGGCGATACTTTATCCAAAAAATAAAATAGATTTAACTCGTTTGAGTAGTGGAATTTATTCACTTGAAATTGAAAACTCAACTGGAAAAATCACAAGGAAGGTGATAAAACTTTAAAAATTCGATGTCTAAATTTTATTTAATAATTTGTCTAACACTTTTTTTTAGTTCTTATAAAATTCGAGCTCAAATAAGTTTAGATAGTATTAATAAAATATATGAAGGTCGCCCTGATACACTTAAAGCAAAAGCCTATTTAGAAATTGCTTCTAGCATTCAAAACAAAAACTATAAACAGTGTTTGGTATTATGTGATGAAATTATTCGCCTTGGCAAAAATAGCAATCGTTTAAATATTCAAGCCGAAGCCAATCTTCTCAAGGGGTTGACAAATTATTTTGCTGGCGAGTACGATCAAACGCTATCTTTTTATTTATTATCGATACAGCAATTTGAACAATACAACCAACTTGAAGGCAAGGCAAAAGTGCTAAATGAACTAGGCATATTTTACCGTCGCCAAAAAAACGATTCAAATGCATTTAAATCTTTTCAGGAAGCTTACGCAATTGCAAATGAAAAAGGCAATGAAGGTATTATGGCAACTGCATTAAATAATCAAGGGATCCTATATCAAGATAAAGGTGAACACGATCAAGCAATTCAACTATTTTCACAAGCGCGCACTATCTATGAAAAAATAAAAGACACCATAGGTATTTCTTATACCATGGATTATGCGTCGGTATCGTTTGCAAAGCAAAATCAGTTTCAACAAGCGATCGATTTACAGACTAAAGCACTAGACATTCGACTTCATTTACTTGATAGTAATGCCGCTGCATTGTCATTAATTAATTTAGCTGAGATTTCGGAAATGCAAAACGATCCAGATCAATCGAAAAAATATCTTCTTTCTTGTTTAGAAATCGCGAAAAAAATAAAGTATAAAGATTTAACCGCAACCTGCTATCAAAAGCTTTCAAAAATATATGCTGATCAAGGCAAAACAAAAGAAGCTTATGATTATCATGTTCAATTTGCTCAATTACAAGATGAAATATTTAATGAAAAGCGTAGTAAACAAATTAGTGAATTACAAACAAAATATGAAACCGAAAAAAGTGCACGACAAATAGAATCGTTACAAGCGGAAAATACTTTAAAAGAAACTCGAAATAAAAATCAATTCATAGTTTTAATCAGCATATTGATAATTTCATTGATTTCATTTCTCGCTTTTTATCATTTTATAAAAAGAAAAAAGCAAAAGGAATTAGATGCTGCCATTATTCATGAAAAAGAAATAAGAAGCAGGGCCATTATTGAAGCTGAAGAAAAAGAACGCGTGCGTATTGCTCGCGACTTGCATGATGGCGTGGCGCAAACCATGGTGGCGGCAAAAATGCAATTGGAAGATTATTTAGGAGATCAAAATATTTTAGATCCTAGAAACGCTTCTTTGCAAAATGCTTTCGATTTAATTAAGGACGCCTCAAATGAGGTTCGATCTATATCGCATAGCATGATACCGAATGCATTATTAAAATCAGGATTGGTGGCTGCGGTTCGCGATTTTGTGCATCGTATTGGCAATGAAAAACTCAAAATTAATTTAGAAGTTACAGGTTTAAATAATCGAATAGACAGTGGTGTGGAAACCGTTATTTTTAGAGTATTACAAGAGCTTGTCAATAATATTATCAAACATGCAAAAGCCTCTGAAATAACGATTCAATTATTTAGAGAAAAAAATGAATTATCATTAATTGTAGAAGATAATGGAGTTGGTTTCGATATTTCAAAACTTACAGAAAAATCGGGTATGGGATTAAAAAATATTGAATCGCGTGTTGAATATTTAAATGGCACTGTTCATTTTGACTCAACTGTTTCACGAGGCACTACAGTGATTGTAGAAATACCTATATCCGAAGATTCATATCAGTAAATTGCGTTGTTTCTTCAGGTTGTATATATTTATAAATTAGATGATTAATTTTACCATACTCATTCATGGTAAAGGTTTCTTTAATAATGACACCCGATGATTCAACTAAATTAAGTGTAGTAACCTCACAATCCTTTTTTTCAATTTTAAATTGCGTTACTTTTAAATGCCCATACTGCAATCTTAAGGCCTCCCAATAAAGTCTAACATCTTCTTTACCAATTAAAATATTACTTGTATTATCTGGATAAATTTTTGAAATATTCGGCGATTCAATGATAATATTTGAGTGTAAACAACACATAATTTTATCCATGTCCCAATTGTTCCAGGCATCAGTAAATTCCGAAGAAATTTGCTTTATAATGTCATCAAAATGAATCATGCCTTTAAGTCGTGTTTTAAAATCAAAGACAAATAAATAAATGATGGTAATAACTTATGAAATAAACGGCGAATGCAACAAAAATTACAGCTAATTGTTTACAACCGTTCCAATATTCTCGCCTAAAACAATTTTACTTAGGTTACCTGGCGTGTTCATATCAAAAACAACAATAGGCATTTTATTCTCTTGGCATAAGGTAAACGCTGTCATATCCATGACCTTTAAATTTTTCGAAATGGCATCATTGAATGAAATCTGTTCAAATTTAATGGCCTCTTTATTCTTTTCTGGATCACTGTCGTAAATTCCATCTACACGTGTTCCTTTTAAAATAGCATCGGCACTTATTTCAACTGCTCTTAGCGAACCTGCTGTATCGGTTGTAAAATAAGGATTCCCTGTACCAGCACCGAAAATAACCACACGACCTTTTTCGAGATGTCGAATGGCTTTTCGTCGAATAAATGGTTCAGCCACTTGGTCCATTTTGATTGCGCTTTGAAGTCGAGTTTGAACACCCACTTTTTCAAGCATACTCTGCATCGCAATCCCATTTATTACCGTTGCCAACATGCCCATATAATCGCCTTGTGCGCGTTCAATACCCGTTTCATTTTCATTCATTCCACGATAAATATTACCTCCTCCAATTACCAATGCAACCTGAACACCGGATTCAATAATTGCTTTTATATCATGAGCATATTGTTCTAAAATTTGTGGGTTCAAGCCAAATGCTTTATCACCCATCAAGCTTTCTCCAGACAATTTTAAAAGTATACGTTTATATATTGGCGTCATTGAAAATATTTTTGCAAATATAGGTTTGCAATTTAGTTTTAAGTAATGATATCTTAAGATTCCAAGGCAATGTTCTCATTTTTTTTGGTTAGAACTATATAAAAAAATCCTCAACAGTTTTTGTTGAGGATTTCAAAGATTTTATTCAATAATTATCGAATGGTAAAGTGATGATTAATCCATAACCAGAATGAACCATCCATTAAAAAGGCAATAATAAACCAGACAAATAATACCAATGGAATTAATATCGTCAGTATCATATTTTTAAACTCATCACCTAAATGCATAAATACTTTTACAATGAGATAAGCCTTTAATATCGTCATGATAATAAAACCTGAGTTTACATACATTTTAGACATATGACCTGAAACGTATAAACCAACTAATACCTCAACAATAGTGATAATTGTTAGATATAAAGTGATCATCCATATTTTTTTAACCTTGGCTTTGCTATCTGGACTATTGGCATCTTGGT
>DAOOQH010000002.1:0-48404 GCA_035388625.1 Chitinophagaceae bacterium
AACCATTCGAACATGATACAAAGAAGAGTTGAATTGCAATACGCATAGTCTTTTTATTACTGTTAATTTCTTTAAGTATTATGTTCGAGTTGATAAATTGGATCTAATTCATGAAAATTATAAACGCCTAAGAAAAATAGAATTATGAGTGCATTGCGGCAACGATTGCACGGAAAACCCGGATTTCGCTGCTTTGAGCGAAAACGGATTTGGAGTAAAAGCGTGCATGCCGCCCTATATTTTTTCAATTCATAATAGTTGACTCAAGTATAAATGGTATTTCGAATTACGAGATAGTAGAAATTTCAAATTATCAATTTATCTTCGCAGACTTATGAGAACAGAAATTGCAGCACTTTTAAAAGGAGATCAAACGGATATTGAAATAACAGTTAGAGGTTGGGTACGAACTTTTCGGAATAACCAATTTATTGCACTTAATGATGGAAGCACCAATCATAATCTTCAAGTGGTTGTTGACTTTAATACCTTAGATGAAAGCATATTAAAAAGAATAACCACGAGCGCATGTATTGCTGCCACAGGTAAATTAATTAAATCGCAAGGCAAGGGGCAAACGGTTGAATTAGTTGCTCATACTATCGAGATTTTAGGTGATAGTGATGCCGAAAAATATCCTTTGCAACCAAAGAAACATAGTCTGGAATTTTTACGTGAAATTGCACATCTTCGTTTTCGTACCAATACTTTTGGAAGTGTATTTAGATTACGTAATGCTTTAATTTTTGGAATACATAAATTTTTTCAAGAGCAAAATTTTTTAAATATTCATTCTCCTATCATATCTGCAAGTGACGCAGAAGGTGCTGGCGAAATGTTTAGAGTAACTACCTTAGATTTAAACAAACTGCCTAAAACTGAATCGGGTGAAACTGATTTTTCGCAAGATTTTTTTGGCAGAAGCAGTAACCTCACCGTTAGTGGGCAATTAGAAGCTGAACTTGCCGCGATGGCATTTACAAAGGTATATACTTTTGGCCCCACCTTTAGAGCCGAAAACTCAAACACAGCAAGACATTTAGCAGAGTTTTGGATGATTGAACCTGAAGTTGCATTCAATGATTTAAAAGATAATGCTGACTTAGCTGAAGCTATGTTAAAATATGTCATTCGATATGCAATGGATCAACATCCTGATGATATTGACTTTTTAGATGGTCGATTAGCGGAAGAGGAAAAACAAAAACCAACCAACGAGCGAGCAGAATTTGGATTAAAAGAGAAATTAAATTTCATGCTCGAAAATAATTTTGAAAGAGTTACCTATACAGAAGCCATAGAAATTTTATTACAATCGCCGGCTTATAAGAAAAAGAAATTTCAATATGAAGTCAGTTGGGGTATTGATATGCAAAGTGAGCATGAACGTTATTTAGTTGAGAAACATTTTAAAAAACCAGTCATTGTAACTGATTATCCAAAAGATATAAAAGCGTTTTATATGCGTCAAAATGAAGATGGTAAAACAGTGGCTGCCATGGATATTTTGGCTCCAGGCATAGGTGAAATCATTGGTGGTTCGCAACGTGAAGAAAGACTTGAAAAGCTTGAGCAACGAATGAAAGAAATGCATATTCCAACGGATGAAATGTTTTGGTATTTAGATACCCGCCGTTTTGGAACCTGCAAGCATGCTGGATTTGGGTTAGGTTTTGAGCGACTTGTTCAATTTGTGACCGGTATGGGTAATATCAGAGATGTAATCCCTTTTCCTAGAACACCCAAAAATTGTGAGTTTTAAATTTAATTCGAGGGTTTTTAATTTTTTCATACTGCAGAATATCCTTATTAAATAGATATTGATTTGGTTTAAAATATTTCAATTAATACTGAGAAAATTTAATAGTTATTCTTAAAGATACACCAATATAAAATTTTAAGAATCAGAAATGGCGCAACCAGATAGACTGCTAAAATTATTCTCACAGATTAATCAGATAACACTGATAAATACAAAAAATATACTTATTATATTATCAATTTGATTCAGTTTCGGTGTATCAATTGTAATCTTTTCAAACTATATCGGCATAAACCATTTCACAATTCAAATAGTCTTTGGACTATTTATCATTGGAAATGGTATTATCTGTGGATTCTCTGCTATCTGTGAGACAATGGCTTGCTGAACTATCAATTAGAGTTAAAGCTATTTGACTCATTAAAGAAGAATTAAAATGGTGCACCATAACGGTTTATCATAGAAAATTTATTAAAAAAGTCCATCATTTTTTCACATAGTTTTAACGCCCAAAAAAGGAGTACAGAATATAAATTTGCCTTCCACTTATTTGGTATTATTGCGATTATGAAAACTGCCCTACTTTATCTTACTGCTTGTCTTGCAACATTGCAAGTGTATGCGCAAGAAATGGTTTTTACAACACAACCTGCCGCAAAAAAAGTTGGGATCCAAGATCGTTTTGAAGTAAAATATACGATTCATAATGGCAATAATATTCAAAAATTTTCATTGCCTACTTTAAATGATTTTGATGTAGTAGGCGGTCCGATGCAAAGTCAAAATACCTCCTATGTAAATGGCGAAAGATCGACCTCTTTTGAACTCACCTATGTGTTTAAAGCAAAACGAAAAGGTGCCCTAACTATTCCAGGTGGTATTGCGTATTCTGATGGAAAAACTTATCGTTCCAATGATGTGACTATAGAAGTGATAGATGGAAGTGTGGCACAGCAACAAAATCAGGCTCGTCAACGAAATAGAAATCCATTTGATGATCCATTCTTTGATCAAGATCCATTTGCTGATATCCAGAAACAACATCAGCAAATGTTACAACAATTGCAACAGATGCAACGTGCTTTTGGCGGTCAAGGTCAACCAATGCCACGACAAGCTTTGCCTCAGGCTCAACAACCTGAAATGCTAACTAAAAAAGACATTAAGGACAATATTTTTATTAAGGTAGAAGTTGACAAAACCAATGTTGCGCTTGGTGAGCAAATTACTGCGACTTACAAACTTTATACGCGATTAGGAATGGAAGTGAACTTAACAAAACTTCCTTCGTTAAATGGGTTTTGGAGTCAGGATTTTAAAATTCCACAACCACCTCGCCCATCACGCGAAGTATTGAATGGAAAAGAATATCAAGTTTTTGTATTAAAAAAATCGGCGCTTTTTCCAACTCAAACTGGTACGCTTTCGTTAGATCCAGCTGAAGCAAAAGGAACAGTACAAGTGATTAGCTCAAAGAAAGAAAAACAAGATGATCCATTTGGAGGTTTTTTTGGCGATCAATATGCAACCACTTATGGCTATGAGAATGTACCGGTTGAACTTAGAAGTGCTCCCATAAATATTCAAGTAGGTGAGTTACCTACCGCTAATAAACCAAGTTCGTATGATGGTGCAGTTGGATCATATTCAATTGAAAGTAATATTGATAAAACTGAATTAACAACTGATGATAATGCTACCATTACGCTTAGAGTAAGTGGTTCAGGAAATTTAAAATTAATAGGTACTCCAACGATTCAATTTCCAGTAGATCTTGATACTTACGATCCAGAAGTACATGATACCATCACGAATACAAATAATATTATTGCTGGGTATAAAACTTTTTCATACACAGTTTCTCCAAGAGTGGCTGGCACTTTTACAATTCCTTCTACTGAGTTTTCATTTTATGAACCCGCTTCTAAATCATATAAAACACTCACTACACCATCTTATACTTTACACGTAAAACCAGGTAAAAATGGCAATGCGGTGGCGAAAGGTTTATTACCGCGAGATATTCATGATATACATGCCAAACCTGCATCGATTCAAAAATCTGAAAATAGTTTTATTTCAAAATCTTCACTTTATTGGAGTGGCTTTGCATTGCCTTTATTAGCTTATATTGGTTTACTTGCCTTTAAACGCAAAGAAGATGAATTGCAAAGTAATACAGTATTGTTTAGAAATAAGAGAGCCAATAAAGTAGCACTTAAAAGACTAGTATCTGCAGAAAAATATTTGAAAGAACAGGCCCAAAGTTCATTTTATGAAGAAACAAGTAAAGCAGTTTGGTTGTACTTAAGTGATAAACTGAATATTCCTCTTTCGAATTTGTCAAAAGAAATAGCAGATGAAAAATTGAAAGAAAAAAATGTACCTCAAGCCACTAAAGATGAAATATTTAGAGTAACCCATGAATGCGAAATGGCCCTTTATTCTCCTGATAGTGGCACCCTAAAAATGCATCAAACTTATAGTGATGCTTTACGATTAATTGGACGATTAGAAGAAGTATTATCGTGAAAAATATAATTTATATTCTTAGCTGTTTATTTCTTTTTCTTTCTGTTATCGGGAAGTCTGAATCAAATATGATGTATGATAAAGCAAACCAACTTTATCATAATAAAGATTATGATAGTGCTTCTAGATTGTATGAACAAATGATACATGATGGATATTGTTATGCCGATTTGTTTTACAATGCAGGTAACGCATATTATAGATTAAATAAAATTGGCTTGGCTATATGGAGTTATGAAAAAGCATTAAAAATTCAGGAGAATAAAAATTATACAGACAATCTATTATTAGCAAAAAAAAGAATCAAGGAGCCAATTGATGAAGTGAATGATATTTTTTTTATTCGATGGTGGAAAAATTTATATCAATTGCTTTCACCTAATACATGGGCTGTATTGGCTTTAGTTTTATTTCTCATTAGCTTTTCATTATTGTTCTTAAAAAAACTCAAATCATCCTTTAGTGTTTCTGGTTGGATGACAAGCCTCCTCTTTTTAATTTCAGGATTTAGTTTATCGATGTCGCTAATAGGGTCATACAACGAAACTTATCATTATCAAGCTATTGTAATCGAGCCTAAAACCTTGTTTACGTATGCATCAAAAAAGGAACCTGTATTTATTAGTGAAGGTATTAAAGTAGATTTGGTTGACATTTCGCCTAAAATGAATCGAACGAACGGAGAAGCAAATTATGTGATTGTTAAATTACCCGATGGACAAACAGGTCGTATTGATCGAAAATCAATTAAAAAAATTGATTAGATTCCTGATTCAACACTATTAATAATATCAACACAAATGAATAAGAATGATTCAACTACCTTACAAACTTGATTCGAATACACTTTTCAATTCCCTCTGATTGAGACTAATTGTTGTAATATGAAAGCGCTTGATATCTTTTGTTAATAGCTCTTCGGCCAATTCAGGCCATTCAATAAAACAATAATTATTTGGTTGCTGAAGTATATCCTGAACACCAGCCTCAATTGCATCGGCAGTATTTTTTAATCGATACCAATCCATATGATAAACCTTGGTTGTTGACCCTTCGATTTGATATTCATTAATGATTGAAAAGGTCGGACTACTTACATTATCCTTAACACCAAGGGATTTACAAAGGGCACGTATTAAAGTAGTTTTACCGCTCCCCATTTCAGCATAAAAAGCAAAATGACGAACATCAGGATAATTCAATAAAATTTTATCTGCTGTACCTTGAATTTCATCTAGTGAAAAAGATAATTCCATTTCCATAGAGTAAAGATAATTAGTTTGAGAAAAGATTTAAGTAAATCATAAAAGAATGATTTATAAATGTGAAAGCGTTCATGGAAACTGATAGACTATCTTTGCATTATGATTAGCTCAGTAGATTGTAAAGTAAGTGGTATGACATGCGGAAATTGCGCATTAACGATCACCAATTATTTAAATAAACAAGGAGCGCAAAATGCAGTTGCCAACCCAGCCACAGGCGATGTAAGTTTTACCATTTCCGAAGATTTAAATAAGGATACCATTTTGAATGGAATCGAAAATTTAGGTTATCCTCTAATAAAAGAAACTGAAGGATTAGATGAAATCACAGATTCGCACTCAAAAGAAAAGAAATTATTTTTAGTGAGTTTGATCTTTTGGATTCCATTAATAGCCCATATGTTTATTTCGTGGAGTCCCTTACATAATCCATGGGTGCAGCTCATACTATCGTTACCAGTTTATTTAATTGGTGTTTTTTATTTTGGCAAAAATGCCATTCGTTCAATTCGAAATGGCATTCCCAATATGGATGTGCTTGTGTTTTTAGGTTCAAGTGCAGCTTTTATTTATAGCATAATAGGATGGTATTTACATCCTGAACATGTGCATCAATATTTATTTTTTGAAACATCGGCCTCAATTATTACGCTGGTATTATTAGGCAATTATTTAGAAGAGTATACAGTGAGTTCAACGGCTGGTGCCATGAAAGAACTGATGAAATTTCAAAAAACAACTGCTACATTAATTTTGGTTGATAGTATTGGAAAAGAAAGTTTACACCAAGTTGAAAATAAATACATTCGATTGCATGATTTGGTTCTTGTAAACTCTGGTGATCAAATTCCTATTGATGGTGTTATTGTATTTGGTCAAGCACAAATCGATGAAAGCATGATGACGGGTGAAAGCATCCCGGTGATAAAAAATATTGGCGATTTAGTTATTGGTGGATCAGTACTTACTGATGGAAGTATTAAGGTAAAAGCAACCGCTGTTGGTTCAAAAACAGCCTTATCAAATATTATACAGTTGGTTAATCAAGCGCAGGCGGCCAAACCGCCCATGCAAAAATTGGCTGATAAAATTAGTGCTGTTTTTGTGCCTTTGGTGATTGTTATAGCGCTCATTACATTTATCGTGAATTACTATTTTTTAGATATTGCAATGCAACAAACCATGATGCGAACCATAGCAGTTATGGTGATTGCTTGTCCGTGCGCAATGGGATTGGCTACGCCTGCGGCAATCATGGTTGGGTTAGGTAGGGCTGCAAAAAATGGCATCTTAATTAAAGGTGGCGAGACCTTAGAAAATTTTAAAAATATCAAACAATTTGTTTTTGACAAAACGGGTACACTTACAACAGGCAAATTATCGATTGATCAATTTAAAACAACTATTGATGAAACTGAATTTAAAAATATAGTTGTTTCGCTCGAAAGGCATTCATCACATCCTATTGCTCAAAGCATTTGTGCCGCATGGGCCAATTCATCTGAAATACAATTTCATGATATCAAAGAAGAAAAAGGGATTGGCATTGAGGCCACCGATCATCAACAAAATAAATGGCAAATTGGTTCGTTCAGATTAATCGCTTCATCTTCAAATGAAAAACATGATTTAGTTATTCTAAAAAATAATACATTGGTTGGATGGATTGATATAAAAGATGAATTACGAAATGATACAAAAGAGGTCATTGGGTTATTGAAAAATCAAGGTTATAAAACAATTTTATTAAGTGGCGACAGAAAGGACAAATGCAATAAAATTGCCAACGAAATTGAAATAGATGAAGTTTTTAGTGAACAATTACCAACTCAAAAAATGATTGTTTTGGAAACATTGATGCAAAAGGCACCAACAGCTATGGTTGGCGATGGGATTAACGATGCCCCCTCATTAGCGAAAGCGACCATAGGAATATCGTTAAGTGATGCATCACAAATTGCACAACAAAGTGCGAATGTGCTTTTACTGAAAAATAAACTATCTATTTTACCTCTTGCAATTGGTTTAGGAAAACATACCTATCTAACTATCAAACAAAATTTATTTTGGGCCTTTGCGTATAATATTTGTGCTATTCCCATTGCGGCTGCAGGTTATTTAACACCAACATGGGGTGCTGCTATTATGGCTTTAAGTGATGTTGTACTTATTATTAACTCATTACGTTTGAAGTATAAAAAAGTAGACTAGGCATCACTTAATCGAAAATCAGTCAAATTAATTTTTTGACTTTGCTAAATAATACAAGGTATTTGAGTTATTCTCGTCAAAAATAATTTTTGCTTGGGTTTGAATTTCTTCAGCTGTTACCTTACTATAATTACTAAACTCGTGATTCATTTTTTCAGCATCGCCGAGTAATTCATAAAATGCTAAATTATTCGCTCTACTAAGTAAGCCCAAATCTTCGAACGAAATCATACTTTCAATTTTGTTCTTTACTTTTTCTAATTCAGAAGATTCAACTTGCTTATCTAATAAATTTTGTATCTCTTCTTGAATGGCCTTATCAGCATCTTCTGGATTGATATTTGGCAAAATTTTACCTTCAACAACGAGCAATCCCTGTTCAACACTGCCTGTATGGTAACAATCAATTTGACTAAACAATTGTTTTTCTTTTACTAATTTTTGATATAATCTTGACGATTGACCACCTGAAAATAATTCAGTAATTAAATCGGCTGTATAATAATTTGAATTTAGGCGATCAACAATATGATAAGCCTTCATAATAACGCTAACAGGCACATCTTTTTCAACAACTAATTTTCTTGCTTCGTTTTGTTGCGGTTCAGGTTGAAGTTTACGTTCATATTTTATACCTGGTTCAATTGGCTCAAACCATTTTTCTGCTAATTCTTTTACTCTCTCTGTTGTAATATTTCCAGCTACACATAGTATGGCATTAGTTGGACGATAATGTTTGAAAAAGAAATTCTTCACATCTTGCAATTGAGCATTTTCAATATGTGAAAGTTCCTTACCAATTGTCATCCATTGATAAGGATGTTGTTTATAACATAGTTCACGAAGATATTTCCAAGTATCGCCATAAGGTTTGTTGATATAATGTTCTTTAAATTCTTCACAAACCACTTTTCGTTGAACATCTAAACTTTTTTCGCCAAAGGCCAAACTTAACATACGATCACTTTCGAGCCAAAATGCAGTTTCAATATTTTGTGCTGGTAATTGAATATAATAGTTGGTTAAGTCGTTGGTTGTATACGCATTATTTTCACCACCAGCCATTTGTAAAGGCTCATCATAATCTGGGATATTAACAGATCCTCCAAACATTAGATGTTCGAATAAGTGCGCAAAACCAGTTTGAGCAGGATTTTCATCCTTAGCACCCACATCATATAAAATATTAAAAGCAACCATGGGTGTTGTTGTGTCGTGATGAACGATACAACGAAGACCGTTTTTAAGAATAAACTTATCGTATTTTATCATGAATGGATTTAAATATTTTAATCGGGTTTGTGTTGGTTATGCTGATTTGGTTGTAAGTAATTAATCAAGCTTGATATCTTGAGTAATAAATTATCAATCAAAGTTTCAAATTTAATCTTTTCATCAGAATCAATCGCTTTTATTTCAACAATAATTGCAAATAAGGTATATAATTCTGTGCATGCAATTTTTGCTGATTCGAGACTTTTGATAAACTCATCATGATTGTTTGATTCAACACCTTTTGCAATAAAATTCGGTATGCGAATAGCAATTTCTCTGATTTGATCTATCAGGTGAATATCGTTTTTAAAACTTTCTTGTTGGGTTAAAAGATAGATTTCCTTTGCGAGTTCTCTAGCGTCTTTCCATACGTCTAGATCTTCAAATTTTTTTAAAGTAGGCATTTTGTAGTGTTTATGTTCGGTAAATTTATCGAATAAAAACTTGCTGACAAAAACTTTTTCTGCTCTAAAAAATCCTAATAACCGCGACCACCTTTACCTTCAACATAATTCATAAAGGCTTTATTCACTACAGCATTTCCTCCGGCTGTTGGATAGTCTCCTGTAAAATACCAATCACCTTTATTGTATGGGCATGCCTCATGTAAGTTTTCGATGGTTTGATAAATAATTTCTACCTCTGCATTCACATTTTCTGGTCGCAGCATTTGTGCAATTTTGACATTAATATCTTCGATAGAAAATTGCTTGTAAACTCGTTTTACAAAATTTTGTGACGAAAGTTTATTCGACTTTTCAGCTTGTAAACATTCGGCATATACATCATTTAATAAATGAACTTGTTGATGATCTTTCAACAATTCAACCGTTGCTTGAAACGCAATAAACTCGCCCATTTTACTCATATCAATACCATAACAATCGGGATATCTAATTTGTGGTGCAGATGACACGATGGTGATTTTTTTAGGTCCTAACCGATCGAGCATTTTGATGATACTTTCTTTTAACGTTGTTCCTCTCACAATCGAATCATCAATAACAACAAGCGAATCAATACCAGCTCTCACAGTGCCGTAGGTTATATCGTATACATGCTGTACCATTTCATTCCTTGCAGAATCTTCGGTAATAAAGGTGCGCATTTTTACATCCTTGATGGCGATTTTTTCAATTCGAACGCGACGTTCAATCATCTCACGCAATTTCTCTTCGTCAAATTCTTTGTTCCAACCCTGAATTCGTTTTACCTTGATTTCATTTAAATAAGCTTCGGCACCTTTAATTAAACCATAGAATGCTGTTTCGGCCGTATTCGGTATGAATGAAAAGATGGTATTTCTTAAATCATAATTGATCGACTTTAATACCTTCTCAGAAAGGAGTCTACCCAATTGTTTTCGCTCTTTATAAATATCTTCATCACTACCTCTAGAAAAATAGATTCTTTCGAAACTACAAGCTTTCTTTTCAGCACTTGGCAATATTTTTTCGATTGAATAATTCCCATTTGCTTTCACAATAAGTGCGTGACCTGGCGGCAATTCAATAATTTTATCGGCGGTTGTTTTAAAAGCAGTCATTAAAACAGGTCGCTCTGAAGCAGCCGAAATAATTTCATCATCAATATAATAATAAGCGGGTCGAATGCCATGTTTATCGCGCATTACAAAACTATCACCATTACCACATAGTCCCTCAGCAACAAATCCACCATCAAATAAATTAGTTGATTTGCTTAAAACTTCTACCCAATTAATATCATCCAGATTTTTAGCTTCTTCTTCTTTTAAGTAATAATGAATCGTTTCAATCATGGCTGATAAATCGCTATCCATTTTTACTTGCGCTAATTCGTCTTTTTGTATAAAATGAAATAGTTCTTTGGTATTGACTAGATTAAAATTTCCAGCCAAACAAAGATTACGCGAAGGATTAATATCCGATTTTATAAAAGGATGACAATATTCGATATTATTTCTTCCTTGCGTACCATAACGTAAATGACCCATCATGACCTCACCCATATAACTAATATATCCTTTTAATGTTTCAGGATATTTTCTGATATCGGGATGTAATTTCTCCACCTCTTCAATTTCTTGCTGCACTTGTTTAAACACATCCGATATACTTTGAGCTACATTGCTTCGTATACGTTTTAAAAAAGGAGTTCCTGGTTGAATATCGAGTTTAACGGCTGCAATACCAGCTCCATCTTGACCTCTATTATGTTGCTTTTCCATTAAAAGGTAAAGCTTATTGAGCCCATAAAAGGCACTACCATATTTTTGGTGATAAAATGAAAAAGGTTTACGTAGTCGTAAATAGGCAATGCCACATTCATGGCGTATCTCATCTGACATAAGAACGCAAATGTAATTTTAAAATTTGTCCCATCCAAACAAGCTGCATGATGTATTTACATTGGGTTGTTAATACTCATTCATCAATCATTTCAGATCAGATACAAACTGATGAATAATATATGAATTGAAAATGCCTATTTCTTCAATGCCAAGATGGAGAAATCACTATCTGCCTTACGAATTGTATTTTTCAAATGACCTAAACCATCAATAGCCATTTCAACAATATCTCCATCTTGCAACCATTGCACTTTATAATTTGGATCATTTAATAGGCCTGTTCCGTTTAATTCAAGTAAACAACCTGTTCCAACAGTTCCGCTGCCAATTACATCACCTGGCATAATATCTACACCATAAGCGCAACGCTCTAAAATCTCAGCAAAAGTCCAGTCCATATCACTTACATTGCCTTCGCTTAATTGAACACCATTGACCCAGCATTTCATGACTAAATTATAACTATTACCAACATGATTGGGTTTACATGGCACTTTAAAAGGTTCTAATTCATCGGGCGTTACAAGCATTGGACCAATTACCGTGCTAAAATCTTTTCCTTTGGCTGGTCCTAAATTTAAAAGCATCTCTTCCATTTGCAAGGTTCGCGCACTCATATCATTCATAATCATATAACCTCCAATATATTGATCGGCTTCTGACGCCTTAATATTTCTTCCTTTTTTACAAACAACAATAGCCGCTTCTAATTCGAAATCTAATTTTTGAAAATGATCTGGCATACAAACAATATCGCCAGGACCTTGAATGGCTTGATGATTTGTAAAATAAAATATTGGATATTGATCAAACTCAGGTATCATATCTACTTTTCGATTCCGACGTGCAGAAGCCACATGTTGCCTAAATGCATAACCATCTCTGCAACTGCTTGGATAAGGCACGGGTGCTAGTAGTTCGGCATATTCGATACTAATATCGCTTGCATATTTTCCTTCTTTAATTCCTTGATCGGCATCCTTTGCTTTCTGAATATAAGCATCCCAATTTTCTAAAAACACTTTCATGGTTGAAGGAAATTGGGGATCTATGGATTGTAAATTATATAATTTATTATTATTTAAGATTGCCAATTGTTCCGTGTCTTTATATAAGTGGGTAACTAGTTTCATGTATTTAAAATTTGATTGCAAAAGTAGTGTGATGAAGCTGAATAAAAAAGTTTGGATGAAGGGTTAGAGTCTGCTTTTATCAATTGCTATATTACACTCACCCTATTTATTGAATTAGATCGGAATAATTTACCAACTAAATTCTTCACACCTAATAAATTGTGGATTTAAGATTTATATTTGAATACATTATTTAACCTATGAGAAGCATTTTATTATTTATTGCATTTGTGTGTTTTTGTTCCACATCAAGCTTCGCCCAAAATAGCGAGAATTTTATTGAGCTTAAAAACGGAACAATCTTGCAAGCAAATGATCAAACTCTAACCGAAAGCGAATCATTTAGAAAAGGTGTTTATTTAAAGTTGGGCGAAACCAAGTATCCAATTACAGATATAAAAAGTTATCAATTGAAAGGTCAATTCTTTAGCAATTTTAATGATAAGATGTTTGTAAAAAGAATGATTTCAGGCAAAATTAATCTCTATGAATATGTAGATAATTATACAAATAGAGGCCAAATAATATCACGTGTATCTCTTTATCTACAAAAAGGCGATAACGCAATTATTACTAAATTTAAGAGTGCTAAACTTCGTGCCATGTTAGAAGGCAATAAAGAAGCAATGTTTGAATATAGGAAGTTTGAAAAACGTAGAAAGAAGGTTGGTTTCTATGGTCTAATTGGACTCACAAGTATGTTTGCAGGATTTATAACCTTGGCATCACAAGATATTTTTGATGATGACCCTTCTATTAATGGATTAGCAGTTGTTGGCGCAGGGGTTGGCACCGCTGGTTTGGTTAGTATATATGTTGCTTTAGATATGAAAAAAAATGGTGAGCAATATTTATTGAATACGATTAAAACTTATAATAAAGATTAAACAAGTTTCTTCATCACACAAATATCTTGATAATCATTTCCTATTTGGTTAGAAAAATTTCGCCAATAACCATCGATATTATTAACAAATTCGAGACCATTTTTCTGAATCATCCTTTTTAAATATTCTAATTCGATACAAATATTCGCCGATTTCACCTCATCATCCATTAACCAATAATGACCTTTATCTGATTCAAAGAAAATATCAGTTGATCTGTTTTTCATTTTTTCTAAAGTAGGCTGATCAAAATAAAAAAATGTAGCCAAACATTTTCCTCCAGGTTTGAGTACTCTTTTTATCTCACCGAGATAATGATCTATTTCATTTAGTTCCATATGTGTAAAAACTGACATTAGAAACACTAAATCAAATTCGTTGTTATTATAAGGGAATATAAAATTTGCCGCTTCATCTCCGCTTGATTTATAAAGATCATTTTTTAAATCAACATAAGTGAATTTGAAATTTGGATATTGGGTAGTTATTTTTTTTGTGCACCACTCAACACCTGTTTTCACTACATCAAAACCATCATATTTTCCTTTCTCATTCAAGTAGTTTGTTAAGGCAACAGCCGATCGACCAAGTCCACTCCCAACATCTAAAACAGCATGATAAGGTTTTAATGAAGTCCAATCAATTAAATATTTCAGATGCTTTTTACCTTGAGCAATAAAATCTCCAGATCCAATATAAATCATTCCCTTAGGTGGTTCTAGAGGATGACGTTTTTTCAACAGCGTATTTAATAAATCAGTTGGAAAATAATATAACCTTCGAACATAAAATCGCAATTGTGGACTCAGGTTATAAAACAGTTTTCGTTTATTCATTTGAATGAATGACTAAGTGATAATAAAATTGCCAAAGCTATTTAATATTTGATGGTAGAAACAGAAATACTTCAATTAATTTATTAAACACCTTTGTTTATCATTAATGGAAGTGAAGAAATAGAATAGAAATGAGAGGATTACTTTTTCTTTTTATAACGAATGAGTACTTCTGCAAATACAGGGTGATGGGCAATTTCACGATCAATATATTTTAAGGCACTAATTTTTTTGCTATTTTCAACTAAAGCGCTTTCTAATTGCAAAACGGCATCTTTAGTTTTACCTTGCGACAATAAAATAGCTGCACGGTAATAAACAAATTCGGTTTTATGTCCACAATGTTCTTCTGCAATGACTAGTTGTGAAAGTGCTTCATCAAAATAATTAATCGTGTACAATGCTTTTACCAAGGCTTGCCAAGTTGATTTAATATCAGGTCGCAATTGCACCGCATTTAAATAGCATATCATGGCCTCTTTATCTGCGTTCATTTCCATTAAACAATTACCAAGTGCTAAACAGTAAGAGGCATTATTTTTATTGATATGTAATGCAACCGAATAAGCTTTGATGGCTTTTTCCCACTGTGATTCTTTTGTATAAGTCTCACCAATTTTATAGAATATTTGATCGTCTTGTGGATTTAATTGCGAGGCCTTTCTATAGTATTGTCGTGCTTTTGAATATTCTTTTTGTTTATCCCAACAATATCCAATTGCATCCAGAATTACGTCTTCAGGTTTAGCTATCGACAAATGCATTTCTAATACTTCAATCGCTTTATTATATTGCTTGAGTTGCATATATGCATCACCTTGATTTCGATAGGCATATTCAAATTTATCATCGATGGCTAAGCAATAATCATAAGCATCAATTGCCTTCTCATATAATTTTATTCCTTGGTATGCCACACCTAAATTATACCATGCCATCGCATTGAAAGGTGTTTCTTCAATTATTTCTTGATGTAAAGCAATACTATCTTCGTGTTTATTGTTGATTTCAGCCCAAAAACAAATTCTTAATAAGGCATCTTCATTTGTTGGTTCATAAGTTAAAATTCGTTTTAGTGTGGCATATACTTTATCAAACTCTTCTAGTTCGTCATAAATTTCAGAGAGTTCAAGAAGAATATCTGTTTTATCGACACTATCAAACTTATCTGCGTTTTTTTCCAATATATCAACAGCTTCAGAAAATCTATTCTGTTCGAGAAAAATATCTGACTGTAAAAAAATAGATTCAATATTATTTGGATCAACCTCATCCAACTGATCTAAGACTTTTAAAGCTTGACCATATTTTTTTTGATCCATTAACCATTCGGCTTTTCGCAATAATAAGGCAGATGAAAAAGGAAATAGTGTTGTTGACACATCACACGCGTAAGTGGTATTTTCTTTATCTGAATTAGCTTCGAAATAATCAATTAAATATTCAAAATCATCTTCTGAAAGCAACCCATGTGATTCACCTCTTTTCATTCGATGAAATTCGATAATTAGGTTTTCGATATCACGAAAGTCGTCGTCAAAAAAATCGTCGTTAAACATATCTATTTCAATTTTCGTTAGAGTAAAGTTAGTGGATGGTTTACATATGTTTCTTTTTTTTATTTAAAATTAATTCTTTATTAATCCACAGAACTGTTTACAATAAAATTATGAGAATTTGAATATGATGGTATATTTACAATCTCTAAAAAATTAATATGGAACTTATACAACAACTTCATAGCATACTTCGTTGGGCACTTTTAATCGTGCTCTTATACACAATATTCAAGGCTTTTATGGGTATGCAACAAAAAACAAGCTTTACAAATGCTGATGAAAAAAGCAGTTTGGTTTTAATGATATTGACGGATACTCAGTTGGTATTAGGATTTATTTTGTATTTCTTGGGGTCTATGGGTTTTAAAAATATTGAAAATATGGGTGGAATGGGCGAAGTGATGAAAAATAGCTATGCTCGTTTTTTTGCTGTTGAACATATCAGTATGATGCTGATTGCAATTATATTGATTCATATAGGTCGATCTAAAACTAAGAAGGCAATCTCAGATACTTCAAAGCATAAAACTTCATTTTGGTATTATTTTATTGCCTTAATTCTCATACTAGCTTCTATCCCTTGGCCATTTAGAAAAGGCTTTGAAGCTTTAGGTTGGATTTAAGTAGATACTATTTCGCTTTTTACATCAGAATTTCTGGATGTACAATTTTACTATCTTTGAGAAATGATATTCAAACATATTCTTAGGTGGACTTGTTTTCACGCAACTTGTTTATTCATGGTTGTATTTTCTCCTATGATGAGTATGGCTCAAAAAAAAGTAGATCAAATTATACCTGATGCAGAGAAGCGAAAAATTATTAAAGCGAAAAAGCTTTTCAATTCATTTAAAATATATGAAGGTGAAAAAATATTGAAAGATTTAGTTCGCGAACATCCTCATGAAGCCTACTATCACGAAGCGCTTGTGCAATTACAACGTCAAGTTCTTGACCAATTAAGACCAGCTTATAGCGAATATCAATCATTTAAAAGTTCATTGCCAAGCGATAGTACTAATAATGAGATGGATGAAGATCAAGCATTATATCAACATGATAGTAAAAATTTGAATCAACCCATTGCAAAAAAAGATAGTGTTGAAATTGAATGGAATGGACTTGATACAGGACCAAGAAAAGAAGATAAAATAAAACGAAAAAAAAATGTTGATGAAGATGAAGAACCTATTCTGCAAGATGCTACGGTTACCATCGATAGTAGTTTATTAAAAGATGATTTTATTGACGATGAAAATGGTGTGCCTATTAAGAAGGCTCCTAAAAAAGATAAAACTCTAGAGAAGCAATTAAAAGCAATTTCTGAATTAGCTCAAATTCCTTTTGATGGTTATAAAAATGATTTAATTCAAAATTGTCGAAAAGCAACCTTACAAGTTGAATTTGCCGATTCAGCATCTTTTTATTTACGTCAATTAATGATTGATACATTAGATCCTGATATTCGAGCAAGTGATTTAGCAGTTGAGAAGTTTGAAAATGGAATGATTGAATTGAATGCCAAAGAAGCAATTGCTGCCATTCAATTTTTCAAGCAAGCGATTGACATACATGCCGACTATTATAGCGCCCATTTATATTTAGGTGATGCCTTTTCGCTTGCTGGCAAAGATAAAGAAGCGATTAAAGAATATCACAAAGCAAATTTATTACAACCCAATAAGGTTGAACCATTCGAAAAATTGAGTTTATTTTACTATCAAATCGGCAAGTATAAAGAGGCGGCGGTTGCATGTATTGATGCCATTCAAATTTATCCGCAACAGCATTTTATGCAATTATTGAAACGTATTGTCAATAAAACTGGAAAAGACTTTAATACCCAGTGGTTATTACGTGAAGTGTATCCGCTTACAACAGCCAAAAATTATTTTGAAATTACGGCGCTTGAAAAAACTCCTTGGTGGCAATACCAAGCAGCAGAAGCAGATGTTCATAGCTATTTTGACACATTAGGTATTGTACGCCCAAATGAAAAAACGAATGAACGATATTTAGAAATCTATGCTTGGAAGCGAATGTTGGATGATACTAAAAAAGAAGCTTTCCCTTTTGCAAGAGCAATGAATAAAATCGGTTTTCTTGATTGCTATGTTTTAATTACAAGTTTTCATCACGATTTATATGGACAGTTTAAAGATTTTGTAAAAAACAATCCAGAGAAAATTAAAGAATATTTTTATATGCTTATCAATTGGGAGGATAAAAAATTCGAAAAACTTAGGAAAGAATTCTTTCCTAAAACAGAGGAGGTCGCAGATAAAACAAACTCTGAAAATAAGAAATAATAATTCAATTTACGATTGAACAAATTGGCTTAATGCATCCGCTAATTGACGATCATTACTTAAACGAGGTACTTTATTTTGACCACCTAATTTTCCAATACTCTTCATATAATGTATAAACGTATTTTTAGGAAGCGGATTAATTTTGAGAGGCGCTAAAATATTTCCTTTAATTAAATCGTCGTAATAAATATTTTTTTGACGAAGATTCATATCAATCTCCATCGCAAACGAAAGCATATTATCGGGTAAATTTTCAAACTCAATCAACCATTCATGATAACTTGGTTCATCATTTGATGAGATAAATGGCGCCACAGTAAATTCTGTAATTTGAATATTATATTTATTCGCAGTTTGTAATAAGGCATATTCAACCTCTTCGGCAATGACATGTTCGCCAAAAGCAGAAATAAAATGTTTAATTCTACCTGTGACAACAATACGATATGGATTGAGAGAAACAAATTTAATTGTATCGCCAATATTATATGCCCATAAACCAGCATTACTACTTACTATTAATGCATAATTTGTATGAAGTGTAACATCGGCCAAAGACAAACGAGTTGGCTGATCATTAAAAATTTCGTTTGATGGAATAAACTCGAAATACATGCCTGCATTGGTGTTCAATAACAAGCCCTCTTCAGTTTGAGTATCTTGAAAAGCAAAAAATCCTTCGCTTGCTGGAAAGGTTTCAATAGTGTCAATTTTTTTACCAATGCTTTCAAATAGTTTCGCTTTGTATGGTTCAAAATTAACGCCACCATGAACAAGCAATGAAAAGTTTTTAAAAAGATCACCCACCTTTTTATCACTCAATTCAATTAAACGATCAAAATACATTTGCATCCAAGGTGGGATACCGCTAATCAAGCGCATATCTTGATCAATGGTTTCTTTTACAATAGCATCTAATTTAGTTTCCCATTCTTCAATACAATTTGTTTTATAAGATGGCAATCTATTTTTAGTAAGATAGGCTGGTACATGATGATTGACTATACCACTTAATCTACCCGTATGAATTCCGTTTACTTTTTCAAGTTCAGGTGAACCAGATAAAAATATCATTTTGCCATTTACAAAACTTGCGTTACCAGTCTCGGCAATATAGCAGAGTAAGGCGTTACGAGCTGCTCTGATATGAAAAGGAATACTTTCAGTTGAAATTGGAATATATTTTACACCACTTGTTGTGCCACTTGTTTTAGCAAAATAAATTGGCTTGCCGGTCCACAAAATATTAGGTTGACCTTCTTTTACTTTTTCGATATAGGATTTTAATTGTTCATAATCTCTAATTGGAATTGCTTTTGTAAAATCATTATGAGTTTGAATATCTTTAAAATGATGATCGATACCAAATTGAGTTTCGCTTGCTTTTTTAATTAAGTATTGAAGTATTTCTTTTTGATGCTGCACAGCATATTGTCGTTCTTTATGAATAGTTGCTGCGATATGTGATGCAAAAGGTTTAGCAAGAAATGATTTAAAACTCATACAAATATTTAGAGATATGGGTTCAAATATACAATTTGAAATAGGTTAAATACTGTCTTTATTTTGATTAGAGATATGTCAAAAACTGATAATTTTGCCTCAAATACATGAATTAAATTTATATACATCAAAAATTAATGTATTCTCGTAGGTTAAGAAATTGTCTAAAACTGAGTAAATATAGGCATTCGGAGAATAAATTAGGATTTTACACAAACAAATTAAACTTTACTAACAGTTTGGTGGAAAAGATTTTTTGGCTATCTTTGCCGTCCTTAAAAAAATACACGTCATGTTTGGAATCGTAGATATTGCTGGACAGCAATTTAAAGTTAAGTCAGAAGACAAGATTTATGTTCACCGTCTTCAAGGAAATGTTGGCGATGTTGTTGATGCGAAAGTATTAATGACTTCGAACGATGGAAAAATTTCTATGAATGGTTCTGCGAAAGCAGAAATTTTAAATCATCTTCAAGGTGATAAAGTAATTACTTTTCATAAGAAAAGAAGAAAAGGTTACACGAAAAAAATTGGACATCGTGAAGCATTAACTCAAGTGAAAATTACTTCGCTTGCTTAATTATAATTTTCAGTAAACAAATTAAATAACAGAAATAAAATTTTTATATCATGGCACATAAGAAAGGTGAAGGTAGTGTAAAGAACGGTAGAGACTCACGTAGTAAGCGTTTAGGCGTAAAATTATTTGGTGGTCAAGCAGCGATTTGCGGAAATATTATCATTCGTCAAAAAGGAAATAAATATCATCCTGGTACCAATGTTGGTCAAGGAAAAGACTTTACATTGTTTGCATTAAATGATGGGACAGTTACATTTAGAAAATCGAAAGAAAAAACTTTCGTATCAATTTTGTAATTATAAATAAATAATATATATATTTGTCTTCATAAAGTTCTTTTATTTATTAACCCTAAAATTCAAAAAAAAATGGCAACAGCAAAAAAAGCAGCTCCTAAAAAAGCGGCAGCTCCTGCAAAAAAAGCAGCTCCTGCAAAGAAGGCAGCTCCTGCAAAAAAAGCGGCTCCTAAAAAAGCAGCTCCTGCTAAAAAAGCAGCTCCTGCTAAAAAAGCGGCTCCTGCTAAAAAAGCAGCTCCTGCTAAAAAAGCAGCTCCTGCTAAAAAAGCAGCTCCTGCTAAAAAAGCGGCTCCTGCTAAAAAAGCAGCTCCTGCAAAGAAAGCGGCTCCAGCAAAGAAAGCAGCTCCTAAAAAGAAATAGTGCTTTCAACAAAAACGTAGAAAGTACGTCGAAAAAACCCACTGATTATATCTGTGGGTTTTTTGTTTTAGGTGAGATTGAGAGCAAATATTTAACCCATTTTTTTTTTGAATTCTATTCCAAAGTTGAAACCCTTTACAGCCAAAACTTTTAAATGATTATCCGATAAGGCATACCAAAAGTAATCTTGAAAGAAATTAGATTAAGATGGCTTCGCAGCGTCTAACAATTATGGTGCACCTAATAAAATGTTTCGCCATTGGGAGGAAGAATTATGAGGCAATCTCAATGAAAAGTTCAAACTCAGACTGCTTCGTGCCTCGCAGTGACGGTACTAACATAAAAGTGCCACATCCTTGAGAGGTAATAACGAAACAATCTCATTATTTGATTTGGTTCAGTCTAGCGTAGAATCATTAATTTTTCTTAACGAATCCAACCGCAAAATCTGGGTTTAACCCAAATTTTTAAATGAATATGCTATTGTAAAGTCTTGACAACTTAACTAAAAGAAAAACTGTTCCGAAATAATTTTACCATCTTTTACTTCATAAACAGCAACCTCTTCCATATTCATTCTTGGGTGCCCTTTCATTGTCACATCCATTCCCATTGTGCAGGCAAAAAAGTTTCCAGCAACTATTGGCGGATTGGTAAAACCTCCATGCATTTCTTCAATTTGGCTATTAAATACTTTTCCTTTTTCAACGATGGCATCTAAACCTTCAACTGATTGAAAAGGCCCAACTTGTGGTTCAATACTTTTTGCATCTTTAGAAAATAAGGTGCTTAAAATTTCATCGAATTTCCCTTCTTGGGCAAGTTCATAAAACCGATTTGCTACTTCTTGTGTTGTCATAATAATTTTATTTTGAGCAACAAATGTAGAAGTGTTTAATTTGGCAAATCAAGAAACGATACCCAAAAGTTTTAGCAATTGTAAAAAAAATAATTCACGCCTTATACGAAATAAACTAATATCTATACCAAATCTATTTCTGTGATGGTCTAATTGGAAATGGAATTATTTGGAATTCGTTTTAGGGTTTCAAGTAAATACGACCAATACTTTTGTACCGAACTAATTTGCACTTTCTCGTCTGGTGAATGTGCTCCATAAATATTAGGACCAAATGAAATCATTTGCATACTTGGATAATTGGTTCCTAAGATACCGCATTCAAGTCCAGCATGACAAGCATTTACATGCGCGTCTTCTTTAAACATTTCCTTATATAACGAACTCATTAACGAAACTATCGGAGATGAGGGTTGTGGTATCCAGCCAGGATAAGCACCACCCAAACTAATAGTTGCACCTAGGATTTCGAAGGTAGATTGAATTGCATTTGCTAGATCGGTTTTTTCTGTATCCACTGAACTTCGTGTTAAACATTGAATTGAATAAGCACCTTCTTTAACAACAACACGTGCAATATTATTTGAAGTTTGAACTAATCCTGCTATATCTGGACTCATTCGATAAATACCATTCGGGCAAGCATAGATTAATCGAAGAAGTTTATATTGAAACTCAGTATTTAAAACAGTATTTGGTCTTTCAATTGGTTCAATAGTGACTACCAAATTAGGATCAGTGGTTTTATATTCTTTTTGAATGATATGCTCAAATGCAAGGATTGCATGAAGTGCATCGTCTACAGAAGCGTCTTCAAACACTACTTCAGCAACCGATTCACGTGGTATCGCATTTCTTAAACTCCCTCCTTCAATACTTGCAATTTCAATTTGATATTGAGTTGAAAATTGAAGGAGTAAGCGATTCATTAATTTATTTGCATTCCCTCTTCCTTTATGAATATCAATTCCTGAATGACCACCTGTTAATCCTTTAATGGTAATTTTAAAAGCTGTAGAAAAAACAGTGTCTTGTTCAAAATAATTACCAGTTGCTGTTATATCAACACCTCCAGCACAGCCAATCGTTAATTCATTATCTTCTTCTGTATCTAAATTAAGCATGATTTTGCCATCTAATAATCCGCCTTGTAAAGCAAGTGCTCCTGTCATGCCCGTTTCTTCATCAATAGTAAATAATGCTTCAAGTGGAGGATGAGGAATATCATTTGAAGCCAATAAGGTCATAATAGAAGCAACGCCTATTCCATTATCAGCACCTAACGTAGTACCATTTGCCTTTACCCAATCGCCATCAACCATCATCTCAATTCCTTGTGTATTAAAATCAAAAATTGTATCGTTATTTTTTTGATGCACCATATCAAGATGACTTTGCAAAACGATGGTCGTTTTATATTCCATACCTTTAGTGGCAGGTTTTTTAATGATGACGTTTCCTACTTCGTCAACATAAGTTGGTAATTGTAATTGTTCGCCAAATGATTTTATAAAAGCAATTACACGTTCTTCCTTTTTTGAAGGTCGTGGTACAGCATTTAAATCTGCGAAATGATTCCATAAAGCGGAAGGTTGAAGTTGACGAATTTGCTCGTTCATAAGTGTAAATTTTAAGAATGCAAAGATGAGAAATAATGTGAAGATTAAAGTTTCCTTTTTTATGATTTTAATCAGAAAATGATTCAGGTTAAGCGGTGTATTGCGGCAATGATTGTAGCGAAAAGCCCGTACCATGGGCTTTGACATGGACGGACTTGTAGCGAAAGCATGTGTGCCGCCCAAATTAAAACTTAAAAAATACTTGTTGTATTTCTAAAAAGAATTGATTTATAGACCTTTCGTGCCTTTTAATCCTGTCCCATCCATAAAGCACCACCAACGCTGCTTCGCGAAGCACCTGTTACAGATGATAATACATTTTCTTCTTCACGCCAACGTAAAACGCCTATGAGCGCCATCACTAAAGCCTCTTTATATTCTACTAATTCGTTACTTGGAATTACGACTTCTACTTGCAGTGCAGCCAATTCGTTTGTTATACACTCAACTAAAAAAGTATTGAATGCACCGCCCCCCGTCACTAATAATTTTGATGGTTCATTTTGTTGAAATCTTGCTAAGGATGATTTTATTTGTTGTGCAATATGAATACACATCGTATGCAATTTATCATGAACAGGAATTGAATAGGATTGAATTAAAGTCAAAATTGTTTCTGTTCCAAACTCATTGGAGAGTGATTTAGGAAAAGGTTGTTGATAATAATCTAAAAGATTGAGTGATGAAAGCAGCTCATTGTTCAATTGACCTTTTCGCGCTTCGTTGCCATTCTCATCATACGATAAGTTCAGCTCTAACATCAGTAAATTCAGCACACGATTCGCTGCACAAATATCAAATGCGAGATGTTTATCTTCGTGAGCGATTGTTATATTGCAAATGCCTCCGAGGTTTAAAAAATAGCGATATTGATTGAACAATAATTTTTCACCAATTGGCACAATAGGAGCACCTTGTCCACCTAAGGCGATATCCATGTTTCGCAAATCAGAAACAACAGGAAGTTTATTAATAGAAGCAATAGCGGCTCCATCGCCCATTTGAAATGTCATTCCAAGTTTAGGTTCATGAAAAACCGTATGACCGTGCGATGCAATCAGATGTACTTTATGCTCGAGGCCAAATTGTTCAATAAAGTTTTGGATAGCATGTCCCATCCAATGACCAAAAGCCGCGTGTGTTAATAATAATTGTTTAGCTGGCAATGTAGTAATTGACGCAAGGGTTTGTTTCCATTGGTCATCAAAAGGGTAACAAATTGCGTGTTTGATTGTGAAACTCCATTTTCCGCCTATTTCTTCGAAGGAACAATAGGCTATATCTAAGCCGTCCATCGAACTTCCACTCATAGTGCCAATTACATGATAAACCATTGCGCGAAGATAATTAGAGTCTGTCAATAAAGTCCGTTTTCTTCGTTGCATTCGCATCAAAATCCAGTCATTGACCTTAGTCAACTCCTGAATTTCAACGCTTCTTGCGCCTTGAAATCAAACTTTCTATACAGACTCACAATTGTATTGACGGACTAATTAGAAATGACGAAAGTGAAAATGAATGAGAAAATGGCTGAAAAATAATTTATACCGATTATACAAAATAAGTAGTCCAATAAATTGTACAACAATTTTGTTATATCGGCATTAACCATTGTAAAATTTAAAGAAGTCCTTTGGACCATCTTTAAATTACAATTGGTATTATTTATCAATTAGATCCATCTGAATAAATCTACCAATCAATAGTGATATAATTTTTATAAATTCTTAAAACGAATTACTTTTATAAAATGTTACATCATTTAGCAAAAACCAATTCACTCGTAAATATTTGGATTAATGAACTTCGGAATATTGAGGTTCAAAACGACCGTATGCGTTTTCGTAGAAATATGGAGCGTATTGGCGAAATAGCTGCGTATGAAATCAGTAAATCAATGTCATTTATTGAAAAAGAAATTGAAACCCCTTTAGGTTTATATAATTCAAAAGAACTTGCTGCACAACCGGTGATTGGCACTATACTTCGTGCCGGCGTGCCTTTGTATCAGGGTATGCTCAACTATTTTGATAAAGCCGATAGTGCCTTTGTAGCAGCTTATCGTAAGCATAGTACGATTGATGATAGTTTTCAAATCAACCAGGGTTATGTAACCTGCCCTAATCTCGAAGGCAGAACCTTGATATTAGCCGACCCGATGTTGGCCACAGGTGCATCGCTCATTATGGCACTTGAAGAATTGCATGAATATGGACAACCATCAGAAGTGCATATTGTGGTTGCGATTGCTTGCACTGAAGGTATTGATGCTGTTCGGCATCGTTATCCTGAATTTACAATTTGGGCAGCAGATATCGATGAAGAATTAACAGCCAAAGGATATATTGTACCAGGACTTGGTGATGCAGGTGATTTATCTTTCGGAAATAAAATGCAATTTTAACCCAGATTCAGCATTAGAAATACTGAAACGATAAAGTAATTGTAATTTAACATTTTATCAAATGATAAAACAATTACTAAATCGGGATAACCTCAACTAACACGCTAGTCTTTTCCTTTGTCAAAGCCTATCGCGTAATTTGGGTTTAACACGAGTTCAAAATAAATCGATTGGAAATATTCTATTCAGTAAAATTTTATGATAGATATTTTCCCACGATAGGCATTCTTCGTCCTACACCAAAAGCCTTTGGTGAGATACGAATAATTGGACAAAATTGATTTCGTTTGTACTCGTTTGTGTTCACAAGCTTTAAAGTTCTATCAACAATTGCTTTTTCAAAACCAAGCGCAATTATTTCACGTGGGCCTTGTCGACGTTCAATGTATTGATATAAGATGGCATCTAAAATTCTATAATCAGGTAATGAATCGCTATCTTTTTGATTGGGTCTTAATTCGGCTGAAGGGGCTTTATCAATTATATTTTGAGGTATAATTTCTCCGTTTCGATTAATATAATTTGCCAATGCATATACCTGCATTTTATACACATCGCCAAGTACAGCAATACCACCAGCCATATCTCCATACAGTGTACCATAACCGGTAGCACATTCACTTTTATTGGTTGTATTCAACAAAATAGATCCAAATTTATTAGCTACAGCCATTAATAAATTACCGCGTGTTCGAGCTTGAATATTTTCTTCGGCCACATTAAAAGGGAGATCTTTATAAAGTGGATCAAGTTGCGTCATAAATGCATCAAATATGGGTTTGATGGCAATAATTTGATAGGGATTATTTAAATTTTTTGATAAGGTTTCTGCATCACTTACTGAATGTCCGGTTGAAAATTGAGATGGCATTAAAAGTGCCTGAACATTTTCGCAACCTAAAGCATCGCAGGCAATGGCCAAAGTAACTGCCGAATCAATACCTCCACTGCTTCCAAGAATTGCCTTTTTAAAACCCATTTTAGAAAAATAATCTTTCACGCCCAATACAATCGCATCAAAAATACGTTGTGTATTTAAATGCGCATCATACACTGTTGGGTTAAGTTCTTGATCAGATATTTGATGATGGGGCGCTATAATTAAATCTTCAATACTGCCATTATCATGTAAATTGATCATGATATCATCTTCTTCAAAATACTTTCCTTCATGAATTAAATTGGCTTCTTTATCAAACACTAAAGATCCTCCATCGAATACAATTTCGGTTTGCGAACCCACTGCATTACAATACAACATAGGAATTTTATACTTTGTTACATTGGCTTTAATAATTGCTTTTCGATCTTCAATATGAGTGTAATCAAATGGAGAAGCACTCAAATTAATCATCATATCTGGACCTTCTTTAATCAACTCATCCATTGGACAAATTCGATACAATGGGTTATCGCCTAAATTCCAAATATCTTCACAAACTGTAACCGCCAATTTTTTTCCTTTAAAATTCATCACATGCCAATGATAGGAAGGTTCAAAATATCGATACTCATCAAATATATCGTAGGTTGGCAAAAGGGTTTTGTGAATGATATCAACAACTTCATGATTATATAGGAGATAAGCACTATTAAATAAATCCTTACCTTCTTTTTTATCATTAATAGATGGACATCCAATTAATACACCAATATTTTGAGTATGTTTATTAATTTCTGAAATGGCTAAATGACATCTTTCAATAAAATCGCTAAACTCTAAAAAATCACGTGGTGGATAGCCGCAAATACTGAGTTCGGAAAACACAACCAAGTCAGCATTTTTGTTTTTGGCATCTTGAATGGCTTCAATTATTTTTTGAGTATTTGATTCAAAATTACCGATATGATAATTTTGTTGTGCAAGCATGATTTTCATTCGGCAAAAGTAATACCGTTTATGAATTGATCAGACTCTAATTTTAGAATGCTTAGATTTATTGAAATAGTTTTCAAAGAATATCTACTTTTACGTACTGATCTAAATTTCCCTAAACCAATATCTGATGAGTCAAATTTATAAGTACTTACTAAAATTTTCATTGAATCTACTTTTTTTAATTTTACTCTCAAATACCCAGGTTGGAGCTCAAGTAATTAATATAAATTCAAATATTACAGTATTTGAAAACGATGGCAGTGCAAGCTTTGTAGTTAATTTATCAAGTGTTTCGGCAAACACAATCACTGTAAATTATACAACTGTAAATAATGGCGCTACTTCTCCTTCAGATTATTTGAGTAATAGTGGAATACTCGTTTTTCTTCCTGGAGAAATTTCAAAGACAATCAATATTAATATTATCAATGACTATTTATATGAATCAAATGAAACTTTCTTTTTAAATATAAATACGCCAATTGGCGCTACAATAGGGCAATCGAATCGCTCATGTTTAATTAATAATGACGACCCCCTAATTTCAATTGTCAATGCGACTCCTGTATCAGAAACTGCTGGCATACAAAATTTTACAGTCACTATTTCATCTCCTCAAGCTTATCCCATTTTTGTAAGTTATTCAACTTCTAATTTTACTGCTATTGCGGGACTTGATTATATTTCGAACGTAGGCACCTTATTATTTGCACCTGGCGAAACTACGAAGACCATTACAATTCAAATTATCAACGATTTTTTATATGATGGTAATGAAAGTTATAATCTCACTTTAAGCAATGCGCAAGAGGCAATTTTATTATTACCGATGAGTTTTTCGAGCACAACGGCAATCGGTTCTATAATAAATGATGATCCACTCATATCCATTTCAAATCCTACCACTGTAACCGAAAATAATTCAGTTCAAATATTTACTATTGCTTTATCAAGTCCTGTGAGTTATCATGTATCAGTTCAATATACCACTACAAATATTTCGGCAATGAGTGGAAGCGATTATAATGGCGTAACAGATACACTTATATTTGCACCAGGAGAAATCACCAAAACAATTCAAGTCAATATTCTTAATGACTATCTTTATGAAGGATCAGAATCCTATTCTTTCTTTCTTTCAAATCCTAAAAATGCAGATTTAAATTCACCCATGACATTGAACATATCAAATGTGATGGCTACTATACTCAATGATGATCCTTTAGTAACCATGACAAACCCGGCAAATGTTTCTGAAAGTGATGGTATTCAAAACATAAATATTCAATTGTCATCGGCTCAAACCTATTCGGTTAGTGTTCAATACACCACTTCCAATAATTCGGCTTTAAGTGGCAGTGATTATGTTTCAACTAGTGGCATATTGGTATTTGCTCCAGGCGAAACAAGTAAGACGGTTAGTGTAAACATTATCAACGATTATTTATATGAATCAAATGAGGCTTATACATTTATACTAAGTAATGCCCAAAATGCTGATTTGTCGTTACCAATGTCAATTGGCTCAACACAAATTGCTCCAACTATAACAAATGAAGATCCATACATAAATTCTAGTGTTTTGAATGTATCTGAAAATGCTGGTGTGCAAATCTTTAATATTATACTTTCTAATGCGGTTAGTTATGCTGTATCATTGCATTACGCGACTCAAAATGGAAGTGGCATTTCAGGCAGTGATTATCAATCAACCTCTGGGGACATCCTTTTTTCGCCTGGTGAAACAATTAAAACTGTTTCTGTTATTCTTTTAAATGATTACTTATACGAGCCGTCTGAGTTTTATTATCTTGTACTTAGTAATGCCCAAAATGCTAATCTGTCTCTTCCAGTGACTATCATTGGTACACTTCCAACCGGCAATATTTTAAATGACGATCCTACAATTAATATCATTGCACCACCATCTGTGGCGGAATACGGGGGCACTCAAACCTTTATTGTAAAACTTTCAAGTCCCCAAACCTATACAACGCAAGTTAGCTATAATACAGTTAACAATAGTGCCTTTGCGGGAACTGATTATATTGGAGTATCAGGCACACTTACTTTTCTACCCGGAGATACTTTAAAAACTATTTCTGTAACCATACTGAACGATTATACCTATGAATTCAATGAAATTTACTATATGAATTTAAGCAATGCGCACAATTCAAATACTTCATTACCCATGTCAATTACTATACCTGGTGCTGCAGGTGGTAATATAATTAATGATGATCCTATAATAGATATAATTCAACCGCCATCGGTTCCTGAAAATAATGGAACACAAATATTTTCATTGACTTTAACGCCACCACAAATTTATCCTGTAGCTGTGAATTATGCAACAGCCGATATTTCAGCTCAAGAAGGATTAGATTATATTCCGGCTTCATGCACCATCACTTTTTTACCTGGCGAAACAAATAAATATATTTCCATTAATATTTTAGATAACGCAGTGATAGAAGGATTAGAAAGTTATATCATTCAATTATCTGGAGCTGAAATTGTTGGATTAGGAATTCCGGTTGTTATGCAACATACTTATGCGAATGGCAATATTTTGGATAATGATACTATCAATTGTACTTCTCCAGTTTTAGCTACACCAATCATTTCAGGAGCAACCCAATATTGTTACAATGAAATGATTCAGCTTTCTATTGATCCAATACCCAATGCTATTGGGTACAAATGGACAGGCCCAAATGGATTTATAGGAAGTGGTACGACCATTCAAATTATGAATGCCACGAATTCAATGTCAGGAATTTATTCAGTGAAAGCATTTAAAGCTGGAGGTACATTCTGCGATAGTGGAAATATAGCCTCAGCAATAGTTAATGTCAGTAATTGCGCTAACACACTTATTCTCACTGCTTTTTTAGAAGGCTATTACCTTACTAACGGATTGATGACTCCCAATTTAAAAAATCATGGTTTAGGAAATAATAATGCTATAACAGATTCAATTATTGTAGAACTAAGAGATTCAAATCAAACAGATTCAGTTGTAGCGGTTATTAAAAGCCAATTAAATATCAATGGAACTTCTGTATGTTATTTTCCGGGTATAATTGGATCATTCTATCTTGTTTTAAAACATTATAATACACTCGAAACTTGGTCGGCCAATCCGATCGTTTTAAGTGTGAATCCTACATACTATAATTTTAGTAATTCATCTGCAAAGGCATATGGAAATAATATGAAAGAAGTTGAGCCTGGAATATTTGCTTTGTATAGCGGTGATTTAAATCAGGATGAAAATATTGATTTACTTGATGCTGCTGAAATTGAATCACGTATTAATAATTTTGATTCATGCTATTTACCAAGTGATTTAAACGGCGATGGCAATACTGATTTACTTGACTTTCCTATACTTGAATCAAATATTGAGGGTTTTGTATTCTCTTTACACCCATAACAATTACCATATCAAACCAAATGTAAAATAACTTATACTCTATTGCGACTTTAGTGCTAACTATAAAATTAATTGTATCAAAATGAAAAAGCCATATTGTTCATATCTAATATTTCAATTTATTACTAATTTTCTTTAATTCAATTTCGGCTAATTTAAGAGTATACTTTAATGAGACTAGTTGATATGCAGCATCTTCAAAACTTTTTTGCGCTTCTCTTAATTCAAGAATAGTTGCAGCCCCCAATTCAAATCTCTTCGTACTTAAATCGACCAATTGCTTTGCCAATTGAAAAGAATTTTTTTGCGTATTTAATTGTTCAGCACTAGAAGCATAGGTTTGATAAAGTTTAAGAACCGAAGTTTTATAGGATGCCAAAATTTGTTCCTTTGTCAAAGTTGCTTGTTGTGTATTCACCTTTGCAATTGAGGTTTGTCTTTTGTTAATCCCACCATTATAAATTGGAACTGATAAATTTAATCCTACATAAGGACCATAAGATTGATTGAGTAGAACTTGTCCGGCGCCTGATTTATTATTAGATAAGTTTAATCCAGCATTAGCACGCAAGCTAAATTTACGTTGTGAAGCAATTTCCTTTTCGATTAGCTCATTCACTTTAATTTGTTGTGACAAAGAAATCAAAAGTGGGTTTTGCTCAATGCTTGACAATACTTCATTATATTCTAAAGGGTCTTCATTCACAATACTATCATTGATTTCAATTTCAGAGGTAGTAGCAAGATTCAGTAAATTAGCTAGATCTGATTTGGCTTGAATCATAAATAATTGTTGCTGTTGCATTTCTTGCATTCGTGTATTTAAATCAATTTGCGATTGAAACAAATCTGCATTATTTGCTAAACCTATTTGTTGCTTTAATTTTACTAGCGACAATTGGTTTTCAGAGAGTGCGATACTTTGTTGCAAAGCTTCAATAAAATTTTGCTGTTTAACGATACCATAATAACTCACCATAACATTTTGAACCAACGTCAAAATATCAGCATTTAAAGATGCTTCGGTTTGTTTTTGAAGTGCATTTAGTTTTTGTTGAGTTGCCTTAATTCGATAGCCATTAAAAAGCACTATACTTCCTGCGATATTTGCATTGAGTGCATTTGATGTAACTGCATTCCGTTTAATATCAACCCCAGAATTTAATTTCTGGTGGATATTGATTATACTCTCTTGGTCGTTTGCTGTACCGACTACAATGGGCAAACCACCAGCCATACCGAATGAATTATTTAATTTAGAAATTTCAACATCGTTTCTTGAGAGTTGAATATCAAAATTATTCTTTAAACCTAAATCAATTGCTTCTTGCAAGGTTAATTTTTGCGCATTTGTAATTTGAATAAAACAAACTAAAATAACCAATAAACATATCCATTTTAATTTCATCATTCTTCATTTGGTTTATGTGTTGAACTGATATAGGTATAGACAGCAGGAATAACAAATAAGGTTAAAACCAACGAAAACATGATGCCTCCAACAATAACAATACCTAACGGAATACGACTTGTGCTTGCTGCCCCTATACTCATTGCAATTGGCAAAGCGCCGAAAGCGGTTGCCAAACTCGTCATTAAAATTGGTCGTAGACGTTGCTGAGCAGCCTCTAAAACGGCTTGTTTCTTCTCAATACCTTGTTCACGTTTTTGGTTGGCAAATTCAACAATTAATATACCGTTTTTGGTCACCAAACCAATTAACATGATCATCCCAATTTGTGAAAAAATATTGATTGTTTGTCCAAAAAGCCACAGACTTAATAATGCACCTGCTAAGGCTAAAGGTACTGTTAGCATAATTGTAAATGGATCTTTAAAACTTTCGAACTGAGCTGCCAATACTAAATAAATTAAAATCAAAGCCAATAAAAAAGCAAAATTGGTATTACTGCTACTTTCAGCATAATCTCTTGAAGCGCCACTTAAAGCGGTTTGAAATGAATTGTCTAAAACACGTTTTGCAATTTCTTCCATTGCCTTTACACCATCACCTATTGTTTTGCCTTCGGCTACAGCAGCTTGTATGGTTGCAGATTTAAATCGATTATAATGGAACAATGTCGAGGGACTAGAATTTTCTTTAATATCAACCACTGCTGAGAGTGGAATATTATCGCCTTGTGCATTGCGAACATACAAATTAGAAATATCATTTGGCGCTTGTCTATCCTTATACTTCACCTGCGAAATCACTTGATATTGTTTACCGTTGCTGATAAAATAGGCTAAACGTCGGCCGCTAAATGCACTTTGAACCACATTGGCGATATCTGTAATACTCAAGCCCATATCCTTTGCTTTAATTCGATCGATGGTTAATTGTAATTCAGGCTTGTTGAATTTCAAATTCACATCAACAGTTTGCGTAACAAAAGTATTATCTTTTCGGGCTTCTTCTAAAAACTTAGGAATAATTGCTTTTAGTTTTTCGAAATCTAAATTTTGCAAAATAAATTGAATCGGCAATGCGCCTCTTGATCCAAGACCAACGGATATGGTTTGCTCTTGAACAGCAGATGCTCTTACTTGATTAAAGCGAGTCATTTTCTTTGTCAAATCTTTCGCAATCTCATCCTGTGATCTCGACCGATTTTCAGCAGGCACTAATGCTAAACGTGCTATACCTGTATTTAAACCTGTACCTCCAAAACTAGGTATGGCGGCAAATACAAATTCGCGTTCGGGAACTGAGTCGTTTAAATAATTTAATATTTGATCGCCTACCCCAACCATGTATCCGTAACTCGAACCTTCAGGACCAGTCATTTGAAATCGAATTGAACCTTTATCTTCCATAGGTGCTAATTCGCTTTGCAAATTATTAAACAAAAAAAACATCAATCCTGAACAAACTAAAATAATTACCCAAGCCATCCATCTCACTCTAACAAATGAATTTAAAAGTCGACGATAACCATCTTCCATGCCTCTAAAAAAAGGTTCAGTTTTATCGTAAAATTTACCGTGACTTGCATTTTTTCTGTTTAAAAAAATATTTAATACAGGCGTAATAGTGAGAGAGACAAATGCTGAAATTAAAACGGCTGATGCTACAACTATACCGAATTCTCTGAATAAACTTCCAACAAAACCTTGTAAAAACACGACTGGCAAAAACACGACAGCCAAAGTTATTGAAGTAGATAATACAGCAAAAAATATTTCTTTACTCCCCTTCAAAGCAGCTTCACGTATGCCCATACCTTCTTCTAATTTTCTAAATATATTTTCGGTAACCACAATCCCATCATCTACCACCAAACCTGTTGCCAAAACGATAGCCAATAAGGTTAATATATTAATACTAAATCCAGCCAAATACATGATGAAAAATGTGGCAATGAGTGAAATCGGGATATCGATTAAAGGACGTATAGCGATTAAAATATTTCGGAAGAAAAAGAAAATCACCAATACAACTAAGCTAAATGAAATTAATAATGTTTCGGCCACTTCATAAATACTTTTTCGAACATTGGCTGTATTATCAATCAAGGTAGTTAACTCAAAATCACCTTTTTCATTCTTCTTAATTTCGTCTAATCGTTTATAAAACTCATTCGCAATTTTGATATAGTTGGCACCTGGTTGTGGTATTATTGAAAGTCCAACTGCATTTACACCATTTAATTTCCAACTAAATTCATCATTTTCTGGACCAATTTCAACTTTTGCTACATCACCCAATCGAATGATACCTGTTGCATCTTCTCGCAATATTAGTTGACTAAAATCTTCTTCCGATACTAATTTCCCAAGTACATTAATCGTGAGTTCAGTTGTTTTTCCAGAAATTTTACCTGATGGCACTTCAATATTCTCTCTATTTAATGAAGTGCTAATATCACTAAAGGCGATATTGTAGGCATTCATTTTATCAGGATCTATCCAAATACGCATCGAAGGTTTCTTTTGTCCTAATATGTTAACTGCACTTACTTCTGGTATTGTTTGTAATTTTTGTTGTAATACATTCTCAGCATAATCACTTAATTGCATCAATCCTTTGGTATGACTTTGAACAGCAACTAGAATTATAAAATCACTATTTGCATCACTCTTGGTAACTACTGGAGGTGCATCAATATCCTGCGGTAAATTTCGTGATGCTTGTCCAACTTTATCACGTACATCATTGGCTGAGGCTTCTAGATTTGCACCCACATTAAATTCAACAGTGATATTACTTTTACCAACAGAACTTGAAGAAGTAATACTTTTAATTCCGGGAATACCATTGATTACTTTTTCTAGTGGTTCTGTAATCTGACTTTCAATGATATCTGCTTTAGCACCTGTATATAAAGTACTTACTGTTATTGTTGGCGGATCGATCGCTGGATACTCGCGAACCGCTAAAAAATAATATCCTACAATACCAAATAGTACAATTAAAATATTAAGTACTGTTGCTAGTATAGGACGATTTATAGAAAGTTCGGATATATTCATTTATTTGCGAATGCAGCTGTTTGATTAATTATTCTTATTGCGTATTTATAAGCTCTTCAATATTTTTTACACTTTTTATTTTAACTGCGCTATTGGGTTTTACAAACAACACCCCTGTTACCACAACACTATCACCAATGTTTAAACCACTTAAAATCTCTATACCAGCGGCATTTCGCATGCCAGTTTCAACTTTGGTAAAAACGCCCTTCCCCTCTTTAACAACAATTAATTTTTTTGAATCGGCATCGGGTATGATGGCATTCGTTGGCATAATAATTTTTTCGGTTGCATCACTTAAATCGATTTTCACTTTTACAAACGAACCTGGTTGTAAGACACCGCCTTTCAAAAGAGCTCGAACTTTAATATTACGTGTAGAGGTGTTTATTTCTGGCTCAATAGCGGTTATGATGGCATTATGTAATTCATCTTGATTGGTGATAATATTAACTATACTTCCTTTTTTAACAGAAGTGGCATATAAATCGGGTAGACTAAAATCAACCTTCACTTGATTAACTTGTTGCAATGTTGCCAAAACAGTTGTAGGTGTAACATAAGCTCCGGGACTTGTCATCCTCAAACCTAAGACACCACTAAATGGGGCTCGAACGATTGTTTTGCTCAATTGTGCTTGAATTAATTCAATATCTGCTTTAATGTTATTTACATTATTCAAGGCAATATCATAATCAGCCTGATTAATACCATTCATTTCGATTAGTTGATGTAGTCGCTTTTCAGTTTTGGTTGCTAATGCTAGCTGCACTTTACTTTTAGACAATTGTGCATTCAACTCAGCATCATTGATACGTGCAAGTACTTGTCCAGCAGCTACCTTGCCTCCATCAGGCACATTTAAATAGGTAAGGCGACCGCTTACTTCAGGATGAATTTCAAGCGTTTCATTTGCAAGAATACTACCATTCACTTCTATACTATGCTGTACTGGCTGAGTGCCGGCTACTACCACATCAACAAGCGCAGGTGGTTGCTTTTTAACGCCTCCCTTTTCTTCATGCTTCTGACTCGAACAACTAAAAACAAACAACAAACCGACTGATAAAATAGTTTTATGGAGCATAAACGCGAAAATAAAATTGAATTGTAAATGTAGTTTAAAAATATAGTTCAGAACGGAAGAAAGGTGTAAAATAGTAAACCCAAATTTTACATAGCGCAAAACTTGGGTAGGTTACTAAATCTTATTGTAAATGGTTATTTCGTAATAATTGTAATGTTATTTTTTGATTATGTATGGCAATAAAGTGATGGAAAAATTTATCTTGAACCTACACTTTTTTAACAGCTGATGTTAACAAGATTTAAGCTATAAAAACTTTACCGAACAAAACTACTTTCGTTTTAATACAAACTGATTCAATGTAAACTTTAAAGCAGATCCGAGTACATTCATCAATTTCCCTTTCGATCTTAAACCCATATACCTATCTAGTACAAAGCCAATTAGTTTCTCTTTTGCAAAGGAAACAAGATTTTGTTTTAGATCTGGATACGAACTTATTCCATCAATCGTTTGATTGATAATATTCATTGGATTTAATTGAGCAGATAATTCTCGCGTATACAATTTCAATTCGTTTAATTCTTCAGCCTGTTTTAATTCTAATTTCAAAATAGCTGTCTCTAGATCTGCTTCATTATTAATAATCATACTAATTGCTTTTAAGTAAAATTGAGATGATGGCATTTCGAGCGGCACGTTTGATAGATGTTGTACCAAACTGATAAATCAAAAATGTTAACACCACATAAAAAAAAGAAACAATAATAAATCCATTCGAAGTGTTTGACATGGCATCGCCAATCCAAAAAGCTGCACCCACACTTAAAAATATTAATGCAATAAACAAGCAAATACCAATAATGATTGACAAGGCATAACTCGCAATCACTTTAGATAGGCTGGCTACTCCTTTCAATTTGTAAAGTTCTAAAGTCGTTTTACCACAAGCCTCCGCTTTTTGTAATAATTGATCGATTTGTGAATTTGTTTCTGTCATAATGATTTGATATAGGACCCAAATTATTGATCGATTTTGGATTCATTGAATTACCTTCTACACATTGCTCATGCTGGTCAAGCTTAATTTGTCATTCTTATAATAAAATTGAATTGATCATGTCTATTTTTATTTGTTATACCACAACATTTATTCATTGATCTATTCATCATGCATCAGTATAATACCATTGTGTATTTTCAAATGCGCTATAAACTTTCTTAAAAATGTTGATGGCCTTATTTATAAAAATCAAGATGATACTCTTTCTATATAAGATGATTCAAAGATATTTTTGTCAAACTATTTTGATGCCATCTCAACTGCATCATCCTTCATATCTTGATAACCGTCTTTCAAGGTATCAATATACTCACCGAATTTGTCTTTCATCGCATCTGCATAACCTTCACCTTTGGTTAATAAACGCTTACGTGTTTTTGCGCCACTGTGGGGTGCAAATAAAATTCCTAATAAGGCACCTGTTGCTATTCCTGCAAGCAATCCTAATACCACTTTTCCTGATTTCATAATATTTGTTTTTATTTTTTACTTGATAATTTTATCTCCTTGTATTATACGTAATAGCAACGATATAAGTGCAATTACTAATAAGATATGAATAACTGAACTCGCACTAAAAGCGAAGTATCCAACAGCCCAAAGAATGATTAGCACAACAGCTACGATATAAAGTAAGTTTCCCATGATTTATTTTTTTAGTTTTAAATATCAAATTTTTATCATTTAGAATTAATTGATGAATGATACTTGAGCATCAAAACGAGAATTAAGATTCAGAAATAATTGCTTGTAATTCTTCTTTTGTAATCCCTAATTTTATTCTTAAACGCTCCATCATTTCTTCAAATTTAATATCAGTAAATAGGAGGTCATTATCTCTTAGCGATGCAAATTTTAATTTCAATTTTTCTTTTTGTAATTCCCACTCGCCTTTCATATCATTATAAATTATACTCAACTATATGCCATTCATTTGATTATTCTTATACAAAGATCGTAGTCAAATGCCTAAATCACATTATACAATTACATATGAATGTTACAGATTTCACACTTGATGCTGGCATTAAGTTATTGCATTAAATAACCTCCATCAACTTCTAATGCAGTACCTGTTATAAATGAACTTTCATCGCTAGCTAAGAATAAAAAGGCTGACGCAATTTCTTCTGAAGTTCCTAATCTTTTCATTGGATGTAAATCAATAATGAGTTGTTTCATTGCTGGATTTTCGTTGATGCCTGCATTTGTTAGAAGAGGTGTTTCAATAAAGCCTGGACAAATCGCATTTACACGAATACCTACCGTTGCATATTCTAAGGCAGCCGTTTGCGTTAAACCAATCACACCATGTTTAGCTGCTACATAGTGCGATGAGGTTGCAAATCCAACCTTACCTAATATAGATGACATGTTGATAATGACACCCTGTTTTTGTTTTGCCATTTGGGTTAATTGATGTTTCATACAATTAAAAACACCATTTAAGTTTACAGCAATTACTTTCAACCATTCGTCTTCACTCATATCTGCCACTTTGTTTGAGACACCACCAATACCCGCATTATTTAAAGCAATATCAATATTGCCAAAAACTGATACTGTTTTTTCAACGGCTTCTTTCACTTGTTCAAAACTAGCAACATTGCAATCGATAAAAATGGCTTTTTGATTCACCTTTAATATATCTTCAAATGATAAATCGGAGCCTTCATTTCTCAAATCTACTGCTACGATGATCGCCCCTTCTTTAGCGGCTAAAATTGCGCAAGCCTTTCCAATTCCTGATAGGGCGCCGGTTATAAAAACTATTTTATTTTCTAATTTCATTTTAACTATTTTATTTTTTAAAAAATCTTTGCGTGATATTATACCGAGAGAATATTTATTTCACTTCATTACTTATACATCGACCTTTTAGCATTTGTATTAGCAATACTGACTATTTTATAAACGCTAATGCTATTATTTGACAAGAAATCCTTCCTTCTTCATTTTCTTATAAACTGCCTTTGAAATTTCAGCAGTCATCTTATCAACCCCATCGGGTCCAACACTTCGGGTAATGCCACTCCAAATAATTTTGTCTTCTTTAATTGAATAAACATTGGTTTCAACAGTATAGGTTCGTGTAAGACTGTATAGATTGGGTGTATTATACAATTCGAAATTTCGAGAATAAAATCCATCAAAATTTCTATAGTAATCAGGGTAAGATGTACTAAAAGTTCCTGGTCGAAAAACTGTGTCCTTTTCCATATCAACTAATCGCATAATAATAGCGCCATCAAAACCATCAGCTTTAATTTGCTTTTGCCATGCTTTATCGTTCTTTCTGTTAAAATCAGCATCTAAATATTTGTATGATTCAATTCCTTTTCCCTGCAAGTAACCAGCCATTTGATCTTCTGCTGTTCTTCGATTGGTTTCACTTTTCAAAAAAGCGATAACCAATACCTTTGTCAATTTTTCCATCTTAACATTGGTTTTTGGCGCTTGCCATTGACTTACTAATTTAGTTGAATTACATGCAAGTGTGAAACTAAAAACAAAGACGATAAGAGAGGGATTGAAAAAATAGCGTTTCATGAGAATGACAAATTAGTAGTGAATAAATTTTATGTGAACGATAATAAACTAGTTTAGATGAAAAGCAACTCCGGCAGTAGATACACCGGTAGAAATATCTAAAAAGAATCCAACTTTACTTGTCAGATGATATTCTCCACCAATATGTGCGATTAAACTAATTGGAGTTGGATTTTTATATACATTATGCGAGCCATAATAATCTTTATCCCAAGTTACTCTACGAATTACAAAGGCTGCGGAACCTGCGGCATAAAAATCCCATTTTTTACCTGCTTTAAACAACTGATCAAAATAGTAAGATCCTTTTATACCAATAGGCGCAACAGTTTCACGAAATGTATAACCATTTGGATTATAATTATATCCATATTTATCATTTCGATATGAATAAAAGCCTATGAAAGGAGCCAGGGTAAAATTTCTTACAATATCAATCTCATAATTGATAATTGCAACGGGCAAAGGATTATTAATATAATTATAGTACCCGATACCAATTCCAATATTGAATGTACGTCCATAACGTTCTGATGACTTGTTTTGTTGAGCACTTGTACTAATAAACGAAATGAATAATACTATAAGTAATAATTTTGTCTTTTGAGAGTAAATGGTATTGAAAATACTTTGTATCATAATCTAACGGGTTAATAATTCTAATGCAAAGGTCTAATACGAACTAAATTTTATTGTTACAAAATTCTGTTTAGAAATTACAAGTTTTGATTTTATGGCATAGGGTCATGATGTTATATAACAATTGGAATTGAAATAGCATGGGAGTCCTTATTAAAAATTCATTGAATTATGTAAATTTCAAACATGATTATGTAAAGCAATTGATGTATATGATTTAGACCTTTGTACTATAATAATTATCATTTATATCATGAAAAAAATCTCATCAACCATACTAACCTATTTAATGACTATAGTCCTTTTAATAGTCAGTACTTATTTCAGTTTTGCACAACCAAAAGCAATGCTAGGTTTTAGATTGATGCCAACTGTAACTGCAATGAAAATTCAAACAAGTTCAGGTGGTTCGTATCAAAGTCAGGCGGTTTTGGGTTTTGGTATTGGCGGGGTAGCTGGTTATAGCATCACAGAGCATTTAGGAATACAAGGCGAGGTTATGTATAATTCACTTTCTCAAAAATATGTTTTATCTAATTCTGTAAATAAAATTAATTTACGTTATTTAAATATTCCAGTTTTACTTTCTATCAATACGGGTCGATCAAATTCTGTCAATGCGAATATTGTACTAGGACCACAAGTAGGTTTTAGTGTTGGAAGTAAATTGTCATCTACTGGAAGTGATAGCGTACAGGCAGTATTAGCAGTTAAAAAGAGCGATTTTGGTTTTGCGTATGGCGCTGGTATTGACTTTGGATTGAATCCTAACAAAACGTTCCGACTAGCCATGGGATTCAGAGGTGTTTATGGATTGTTTAATATTGCTAATTCAAATTCGAGTAATTCAAACAATTCATATTATATACTTGGCAAAACAAATATTGAAACCTATGCGGTTTACCTAGGTATTAATTTCTTATTTTAATTTAATCTTCACTCATTAAAGATCACTCATTTAAACCCGCGCACAATCGCGGGTTTTATGTTTTTACAGAGAAGTTTTAAATACAAAATTTCTGAATAGTCATTCCAAATTTCAATTTATTCAGGCGATCCTGTCGGTGCATGAAGCACTACAGTTAATTTTAAGACGATACAATCCGTATTTAATCTATTTACAATCAAATTGAAAAAAGACTTAAATACGACCACTTTTTATGCAAATATTATGCAAACAAAAAAAGGGTTTCAACTTTAATTTACTGAAACCCTTGCCTATTTAGCTCTCCCTTCTGGACTTGAACCAGAGCCCCCCTGATTAATCCCGCAGCTGCGGGACTCTTACCAACTGAGCTAGCTTCCCACTTAATACCACATTTTCATCAATAAATCGTTCAATAAAATTTCTGCTTTTCTGTCGCTTTATAAATCGCTCAAGTTCCAACGCAATTTCAAGTTTCTCACCAACGTAAAACAACACCTTTAATTGCCAAGGTCGATGCTTACTTGTAAAGCTATGTTCACTTATTTCATTATGCTCCATCAATCTGCGTTCAATATCTGTTGTATAACCAACATAATAAATATCTGATGATTCAGAATAAAGTATATAAATATAGTAATTCATAGGCACAAAAAAACCCCGCTACTGCGGGGTTGCTCTCCCTTCTGGACTTGAACCAGAGACCCCCTGATTAACAGTCAGGTGCTCTAACCAACTGAGCTAAGGAAGAGTATAATTGGAGCGCAAAAATAGGAAAAAAATAATAGTAACCAATTTTATTCAAGAAAAAATTTAGAGATATTAAAAAGACCCTAAAAAAGCTAAGAATTGTTCGCGCTCTTAAGCATTCATCGACTTTACCTTATTTTTCGATGTTCATGCCGCTCCGTTATGTCACAAAATAGTCTCCATCAGGTTTAGTAGGCTGCCATCATCAAAAAAATAGTATGACCTTTTACACTTGATCTAAAACAGATGCCTCATAATGATATCTACGTAATACCTATCCATTTGTCTTAAAATTTGATCTATGATCTGCCCAATTATCACCTATATCTTGAAATGACAAATCAGTATAAGGATAAATGTTTCATATCCCATATAATATGGATGACGCTTATATAGACATCTAAATTGAAATAGTTTATTCGTAAAACATCGTTTTATACGGATACCGAATGGCATATATTTCTTTTACCTTGTCGAGTATGGTTACACGCAATTCATCGACGTTTATTTTTTCAGTTGCAGATATAAAGATGGCATTGTTTTGAGTTTCATTATTCCAATACTTTTTTAATTGCTTCAATAAATCTTCTTTAACATCATCTTCAAGCCATTGATCAAAAGTATTTTTCTCATAAATATCCATTTTATTGAAAATTAAAATAGTTGGCTTATCGCCCGCTTTTAATTCTTGCAAGGTATCTTTTACAATGGTTATTTGCTCTTCAAATTTCGGATGTGAAATATCTACTACATGAAGCAATATATCTGCTTCTCTCACTTCATCTAGCGTGCTTTTAAAACTCTCAACCAAATGATGAGGTAATTTTCTAATAAATCCTACAGTATCGCTCAGCAAAAAGGGTGTTCTATCAAACACTACTTTACGAGTAGTTGTATCGAGCGTTGCAAAGAGTTTATTTTCTACAAAAACCTCCGACTTACTTAAAAATCTCATTAAAGTTGACTTGCCAACATTGGTATAACCTACCAAAGCTACCCGAATAAACTCCCCTCTTTCTTTACGTTGTGTAAAAGCTTGCTTATCAAAATCTTCTAAACGCTTTCGGAGTAATGAAATTTTATCTTTTACTATTCGCCGATCTGTTTCAATTTCTGTTTCACCCGGACCACGCGAACCAATACCACCACCCTGTCGTTCAAGATGACTCCACATTCCTTTTAAACGTGGCAGTATATATTGATATTGCGCCAACTCAACTTGCACTCTTGCTTGCGCTGTTTTTGCGCGACTGGCAAAAATATCTAGAATTAAATCACTCCGATCTATAACTGGTCGCTTCAATACTTTTTCGATATTGGAAATTTGTGAACCAGTTAGCTCATCATCAAAAATAACCATATCCACTTTGTGAGCAGTGATATAATCTGCTATCTCTTCAATTTTGCCTTTACCCAAAAAAGTTTTACTATCAGGATGAGGCAATTTTTGATAAAACCTCTTAACCTCGGTTGCTCCTGCAGTTTCAGCTAAAAAAGATAGTTCATCTAAATATTCGGTAATTACTTGCTCTGTTTGACCCTGAGGAAGCCAACCAACAAGTACAACATTGGTTTCTTCGGTGAGCTGTATTTTTTTTTCTATCAAAGTATAAGGGGTTATTCATTTCAAAACATCAATTCAAAATGATTGACTGTTTTCGTTAAAAAATTGGTTGTATTAAAACCATTGCCATCTATCACTATTATAACCTTTTGGTCCACCTATTTTAGCAAAAAATCCGAGTTGTATCAATGCCTTCGAATAACCTACTTCCATATACATACCCGCATTGGTACCAATTGGGATTTTCATGCCGAACACCTCTTCAATTGCAACTGGAAACGCTTTAAAAACGCTGTTTAAATAATCATTAAAATCATCAATATCAGCTTGGTCAATTGGATCTATCGTACCACCATCAAGGGTTTCCTCTAATTTAACTCTGGTATGACTATAACCAACACCGAAGCCATAATAAATATCAATTTTTTCGGCGTTTTTAATAAAATGAATATTCATTCTTGCCAACGCATTCACACTTGAATAATTAAAATTAGTAACACTGGTAACAGCATTATCATCATAATCGATATATGAATTGGTGAATTTAAAATTACCCTTTTCATAATTTGCACTTAAACCAATGCCTACTCGCCCACCAACCATATAATCATATCTAAAATGTAATGGTCCAAAACCTTTGTATTTAAATGATGAACTTGCTTCTTCATCATCGACATTCAGTGAAAATTTAAATACTGAACCCATTAATTGCATGGCACTTGGATAACCATATCCAATTTGCATTGTACTTGTTCCTTTTTGAATGATTTGCGCATCTGAAAAATTAGTAATCAAAAAAAACGCGAAAAATAGAATTGAAATTATTTTCATAGAAATTATTTAAGAATCAAAAATGATTGACAATTGTCTTTGAGTAAAAGTAATTGTTTAGTTGTACCAAGCAAAATTTTTTCTCAAATTATATATCCTCGAACAAAAATCATTCTAACGAGAACGCCTGCTCTGATTCTGAAATTGTGTTTTGAATACTAATCTATTCTTCAAACATACGCGTTAATGCCTCTTCACTCATACCCCATGATTTTTGTATATCTGCATTTACTTTAATAAGTCGAATATCAAGTTCTTGCATATTTTTTATTCTTTCTTCTAAAGCTATCAGTTTAGTTTTATTTATACTGCCCATCCATTTAGCCCAATAATATACGATTGTAAATTGCGAATTTCCTTCAGTTTTCTGAATTGAATCGCCATCAAAAGTTTTAATGGTTGTAAGTACCTCAGGTAGAAAATTTGACTTGATAATCTTAAATTTCTGTTTGGTTTTCAACGTATCCACTAATTCTGGAAGCGCTCCAAAACAATTACCATCAATAATCATATCGCCCGCCTCATTAAAAAAATAAACTTTAGGGAACGACCCTTTATATATTTCTTTCAGTTGTGAAGAGTCAATTACATAAAATTCAGAATCTTTCATGCCAATTTCTTTTGCATAGGTATAAATGCTTTCCTTAGTTTCCATTTCTGGATCTTTCATGCCCATATAAAATTTTAGTATGGACTGAATATTAAAAATAATTAGTAAAACAAGAACTAGGAATGAGCCTATGATAATAAGTACTTTTTTTCTTTTCATGATTTAATTTTTTAAAAGTGATTAATATAAATTGAGTTGTTATGGGTTATAATTAATAGTGTGAATTTATCTTTACTTAGCGTGGTGATCTTTCATATTTTTTAATATTAAAACTTTTATATTTCTCAAAAGTAGAATCACAAAATTTCATCATCAGTTGAATTGTATAAAGGGTTGGTACAAGTGTATATATTACGATGTATCCTGTTTAAACGGTAAACGCTTCAATTTGAAATTCCCCTCTTTCGTGACTAAAGCGAAATTTTGGCTTAAATAAACTACTTTTGTGCTCAAATTTTAAAGAGTATGAGTGAAGAAAAAGCATTAAATTTTATTGAAGAAATTATTGAAAACGATATTCAAAATAAAACCCATGATGGCCGAGTTCAAACACGTTTTCCGCCCGAACCAAATGGATATTTACATATTGGACATTCAAAAGCCATTTGTTTAAATTTTGGTTTGGCCAAACAGTATAATGGAAAATGTAATTTGCGCTTTGATGATACGAATCCTGAAAAAGAAGAAGTTGAATATGTTGAAAGTATAAAAGAAGATATTAAATGGTTAGGTTTTCAATGGGATAACGAATTGTATGCTTCAGACTATTTTGACACCTTGTATGAATTTGCCACTAACCTCATTCAAAAGGGCTATGCCTATGTTGAGGATGCAAGCTCAGAAGAAATTGCAAAAATGAAAGGAACACCCACTTCACCTGGCATCAATAGTCCGTGCAGAGGCCGATCCATTGAAGAAAATCTTGATCTTTTTACCCGTATGAAAAACGGCGAGTTTGCTGATGGCACAAAAGTACTTCGTGCAAAAATTGATATGGCACATGATAATATGATTATGCGCGACCCTGTTATTTATAGAATTAAACATGCCGAACACCATCGAACGGGATCTAAATGGTGTATTTACCCCATGTATGATTTTGCACATGGACAAAGTGATAGTATTGAAAAAATTACACATAGTATTTGTACCCTCGAATTTATTCCTCATAGAGATTTGTATAATTGGTGCATCGAAAAACTAGAAATCTTTCCTTCGCATCAATACGAAATGGCTCGACTCAATATGTCGTATACTATGATGAGTAAACGAAAGCTGCTTAAATTAGTGAACGACAAAATTGTTGAAGGATGGGATGACCCTCGAATGCCTACTATTAGTGGGTTCCGAAGAAGAGGCTATACACCCGAATCGATACGCGAATTCTGTGATAAAATTGGTGTTGCAAAACGAGATAATATGATTGATGTGTCATTATTAGATTTTTGCCTTCGCGATCATCTCAATAAAATCGCTCTTCGACGAATGGCGGTTTTAGATCCAATTAAACTCGTTATTACAAACTACCCTGAGGATAAAAATGAAGAATTTTTAGAAGCTGAAAATAATCCTGAAGATGAACATGGTGGACATCGTTCATTACCTTTTGGAAAAGAAATATGGATTGAGCGAACAGATTTTATGGAAGATGCACCGAAAAAATATTTCCGTCTCGGACCTGGTTTACAAGTTCGTTTAAAAAGCGCTTATATTGTTCAATGTCACGATTTTAAAAAAGATGAAAACGGTCAAATTACAGAAGTGCATTGTACCTATTTCCCTGAAAGTAAAAGCGGACATGATACCAGTGGCATTAAAGTAAAAGGCACTATACATTGGGTAAGTTGTGCTCATGCTAAAGAGGCTGAAATTAGATTATACGATCGTTTATTTACAGATGAAAATCCTGCCGCTTATGAAGGTGATATGAATGACATTATCAACCCTGAAAGTTTACATATCATTTCAAATGCCAAAATTGAACCCGCCCTTGTTGATGCTGAATTAAACCAGAAATTTCAATTTCTTCGTCATGGTTATTTTTGCTTAGATAAACTTTCATCGCCTAATCAATTAATTTTTAATCGAACAGTTGGATTGAAAGATTCATGGGCTAAAGAAAATCAAAAATAAACGTTTCGAGAAATTTCAAACCCGAAAACAATCTAGTTCAATATCAAAAAAATATTTTGAAAAGACTTTGAATAAAGTAAAATTAAATATTGATATTTTTCTAGTATTGGACTTATGGCTTAAAGAAGGTTGAGAACAGTATCTACATTTAAGAAAAAAATGAAGGTATACAGGTGCTAAAATCAATACTGGGATGGGACAAAGAGTTATCAAATCTGTACGAAAGAACAATAGCGTATTTTATAAAGATTGAAATTTAGCAAATGAAAAAATGCTCTACAATCAATCTACAAATTATCACTCATATTCCATTCAGCATATGAAGTCGGCGTTTCTTCTAATCGAATAGACACTAATTTCATATCCTCATTGAAGAGTGGTTTTAAACGTTGAACAAAATCTAATAGTAAATTTTCGCAGGTTGGTTGGTACGGCACTAAGATTACCTTCTCAAATTCGTTTGAAATTACTTCAGATTTTGAATAGGGTGCTTCTTCATTTAATACCAATGCATGATCATACTCGTTTAGTATTTTCTCTTTCACAATACTCTTTAAATCACCAAAATCAACAACCATACCGAGTTTCACATCATCTAAATTTTGTGATGGAGCACCAATTAATGTAACACTTAAATGATAGGTATGTCCATGTATATTTTTACAGGGTCCATCATAACCGAATAAGGCGTGGGCCATATCGAAGGTGAATTTCTTTGTTACGCGTACTTGTTGTGAATATGACATGAATTTAGATATGAAGTGCAAATGTAGGAAGGAAGATTCAAATAGGA
>DAOOQH010000002.1:48504-57433 GCA_035388625.1 Chitinophagaceae bacterium
TATGACATGAATTTAGATATGAAGTGCAAATGTAGGAAGGAAGATTCAAATAGGACTTAGTATTTAAGAAAATGATATCGATGGTTGTTTGTCAATGGTCCATGGTCGATAGTCTATGGTCAATCAGAATATATTTTTTCATGAGTTCCAACTTTAATTAATCACTTGCCGTCTTGATAAAAAACGATTATGAAAACAGGCTTACTTTCTTTAACTGCGATATTGATATTTAGTTTTACAAACGCACAATACACTACCTCACATCAAAATTATTTCACGCCGATAAGTGGCCAAGCGCTCACTGTTATTGATGAGGACAATACACAATTCGATTCACAAGGAAATATTTATACGATGATGGATAGGGAATCAATTCGTTATTCAATACTTACCTGCTTAAAAAATACGGGTGCGGTTGGTTGGATTGATACTTTAAAACTTACACCTTATGCACAAAGTGCTGTAGGTCATTTTCGAATTAGCAATAATCGAATTTATACGTTTAGCACACATGGAAATAATTTAAACTCAAGTAATGCTGAAGCAGTTGCTCTTACAAAATTAGATTTAAATGGAACGCAATTAAATCAAGTGGTTTTATCTAATTCAGGAACCAATTTTCGTTCACGTGAAATTTATGCCCAACCTAATGGAAAAATTATTATCACCTATTTGACCAATGATGCTATGACCAATTGGATGCTCCATGTTGACTGCTACGATTCAATGCTGAATCAAAAATGGGTGAAGTCGTTTCCGTGGCCAGTTTATTCGCCATCAACCATGCCGGCTGCTATGGACAATCAGTCGAATTGCTATATAACATATACGATTGATAGTATTGTTTCTGGTAGTTACTATCGTAAAGCCTTTGTACATAAAATTGATTCGAATGGCAATTTACAATGGACAAAAAATGTTTACGATAAGCGATATAAATTTTGCAAAATTGATGGTGCTGGCAATTTGGTAATGGCAGGCGAAACCATTGCGCCATACGTCTATGTGACAAATAATATTGGAGATGTATTGGTTACAAAATGGAATGCATCAAATGGAAATCAAATATGGGAAACTTTGTATAATGCAACCTCTGGTGAAAAAGAAATTGTGCTCAGTTTAGATATTGATGCAGGCAATTCAATTATCATCGGAGGCAATCAGGATATACAAGATATTTCAAGCGCTCATTATAAAGGATTTGCCAATTTGTATACATCAAGCGGAAGTTTAACTACTACTATTATAAAACCACAAATGGAAGTTGTGTATGCCACTCGGTTTTTAAATAGTGGCAATCCAATTGTTCGAAGTGCCACCAGTACTGTGATGAATTTAAATCGATATAATGCCTTGGGTAATATTATTGATTCAAATCAATACACATTTGTCAATGGCGCATCATGGGCCGGCATGGATATCAAATCGAATGATGATATTGCCCTCGCTATTTCTGATCAATTGTGCGCCGACAGAGGCGTTACTGTGATGTACCTTGGAAAAAAATTTCCTAATGGGTTAGAAGAAACTTATCAAAAAATAAACATTGTATTATTTCCGAATCCTACTCGCGACTTCATTCAAATACGATCTGACGAACCAATTCTTTCAGCAAGATGCTATGATGTATTCGGCATTCCACAAATATTGAAGGCGAATAGTGCCACTTCATTTGATACGCATGAATTGAAAACAGGTTGCTATTTTATTGACATTCAAACTGCATCAGGCATTTATAAAACCAAGTTTATTAAGCTATAAATTGGTGTTTAAACATTTTCACCCCAATGTTCTAATTCATCTTTTGACCAAAGTTCAGGAAAGAAAATTCGACGTTGGTATTTTGGATGCATATACTTTCTCCAATCGCTACCACCAGTTGCTTCGGCATTACCTAAGTACTTGCCTGCAGCATTATAATGAGCCATCACCCACGATACATTCACGGTATAATCGTAATGTCGCATGGCTTTTACAAGATCTGCATCCTGTTTTATTTCATCAGGTAATGACTTAAATTTGGTCCATAGATTAGTGGTATTGTATGATTCCATTTTTCGAAGAAACATATCCTTATACTTTTCTTCAAATAAAACAATTAAGGTGTTCTTTTTGCCAGTTGCATGATCTTTTCCGGCTGCTTGCCAATAAAGATGTTCAAAGGCATGACTATAAGGTGTGTTGCGATCAATATTCGCACGGAAACGATAATCAATTAAATTAATTAATTCGGTTGATGAAAATTCAATCAATCGATACGCGGCACTTTGAAAGCCACTTGCAGGCGTAAGGGTATTTCTGAATTTCATGTATTGTTCAAGTTCCATGCCATCTCCCATAATATCGAATGAGGTTGATAGCATATCAAAATATCGACTAATACGACGAAGTTTTTCGGTAAAGAAACTAGCCTCAACAAATTCTGCTTCACTTACTTGATCAATCTCCCAAAGAATCATTTTGAATAATAATTCATTAATTTGATGATACATGATAAACACCATTTCATCGGGTAAGGTGGTTCGTTGTACTTGCAAACTTAATAAGGCATCGGGCATAATATAATCCCAATAGTTCATTGGTTTTGCCCAAACTAGACCTTCTAAATGTACATCTGTATTTTGATCAATCGCTTTTAATTTCTCATCAATTCGATTGACAATTTTTTCTCTTTGTTCGTTCATTCAATTATATTTTTACGATTTCATTCATTGCCATAAATTGATGAATTAAATCGTCAATGGTTTGATCGGATGTATTCGAATCAATTTTTTCTTCTGCAATTAAATTTCTAATCATTGTTTCTTGTCTATTTCCTTTTTCCAAAGCAACTGCATATTCGATATCTGTAAAAGATACCATGCCGTATAATGGAAAATAAGAATCGGGGTAAAGATAAGAGATTCGTCGTTCAATTTTTTGAATCAATAAATATTCGGGATCATTTACCTTATCACGCATCACTAAATAATTTTGTAATGATAAATTTTGCATTGCATCACAATTTGGTTTTCGTCGTTGTTCATACTCTTTTAAGATAAGAGGCCAATTATCCATATATTGGTTCATCAATTCCCAAAGTACAGTACAATCTTCAAAACCACAATTCATTCCTTGTCCAAAAAATGGAACTGTTGCATGAGCGGCATCACCCATTAAAGCTAATTTATCTTTAGTCCATGGAAAGCATCTGATAATTGCTAAGGATGAGAGAGGATGTTTATCCCATTCATCAGCAATTTCAGGCATCATTTGATAAAAATTAGGAAAGACCTCTTTGAAAAATTCATTTACCTTTTCTTTTGAATCTAAATTATTGAAACAATATTGATGATCATCGAATGGCATGAATAAGGTACATGTAAATGAACCATCGAAATTGGGTAAGGCAATTAGCATGAATCGTCCTCGTGGCCAAATATGTAAGGTATTTTTATCAAGCTTATATGAACCGTCGGCATTGGCAGGTAATAAAATCTCACGATATCCATCGGCAATATATTCTTGTGAATAATTAAATTGATCTAGTTTTTGCATACCTGAATATCGCGCGGCAGAAAATGCACCATCTGTTGCAAATATCATATCAGCTTGGGCTTCAGATAATTCGCCAGTTTCGGTATGTTTAAAAAACGCTTTTCCGTTTTTCATATCAACTTGAATGCACTCTTGATTAAAGTGAATATGGGCATTGTGATTTTCTTCTGCAATCGTCATTAATTTGGCATTGATTTCACCACGTGAAACTGAATAAATGGCTTGATCGTTAATTCCATAAGGTTGATATTTAATTTCACCTTCTTTTGAATGTAAAGTTCTACCATACATGGGGATAGCAATTTTTCTAATTTCATCGCCAATACCAACTTCATCTAAGGCTTTCCAACCACGATAAGAGGTTGCTAAATTAATTGATTTACCTGCCGACATCTTGTTTAATCTCATGTCTGAACGCTTTTCGTAAACATCCACTTTATAGCCGGCTTTACTTAAATAAACCGACCATAATGATCCTACTAAACCAGCTCCAATTATGATGGCTGATTTACTGCATTTACACGTTGGGCAATTATTACTGCATCCTGCACCCATACTATTAATATTTTAAAATGAATTTATGTTTGATTAAAATATCGAAATTTATAAAGTACCTCTTCGTGCTTGTTCAGCCTCTATACTTTCGAACAAGGCTTGAAAATTTCCTTTCCCAAACGACTTCGCTCCTTTACGTTGAATGATTTCGAAAAAGAGGGTTGGTCTATCTTCAACAGGTTTAGTAAATATTTGAAGTAGATATCCTTCTTCATCTCTATCAACCATGATGCCCAAACTTTTAAGTGTTGACATCTCTTCAGAAATTTTTCCGACTCGATCCACCACCGTATCATAATAGGTACCCGGTACATGTAAAAATTCTACACCGCGTTTTCTCATTTCAGAAATTGTAAAAATAATATCATCTGTAGCCACAGCAATATGCTGACATCCAGCTCCACCATAAAAATCGAGATACTCTTCTACTTGCGATTTTTTAATGCCTTTAGCTGGTTCGTTAATTGGGAATTTTATTCTTCCATTTCCATTGGTCATCACCTTACTCATGAGGGCAGTATACTGTGTTGAAATATCTTTATCATCAAAGGTCACCAAGTTTGCAAACCCCATTGTATTGGCATAAAAATCAGACCATTTATTCATGGCGCCTAATTCAACATTACCTACCATATGATCAATGTACTTTAATCCTGTAGATGGCGGGTTATATTCTGAATTCCATTTTTCAAAACCTGGTAAGAAAATACCCTTGTAATTTTTTCGCTCTACAAATAAATGAATGGTATCACCATAGGTTTTAATTCCAGCCTTAATCACCTCTCCATTTTCATCCGAAAAAACAGTGGGCTCCATTACAGAAATAGCGCCGCGACTCATGGTTTCGTTATACGATTTACGCGCATCATCAACCCAAAGCGCAATCACTTTTACACCATCACCATGCCTGCGAATATGATCAGATATTTCACTCTCCGGATTAAAAGGTGTGGTTAGCACTAACCTAATTTTATCTTGCGCAACCACATAAGAGCAGTATTCTTTGTTGCCCGTTTCTAAACCGCAATAAGCAAGTGACTGAAAGCCAAATGCAGTTTTATAGAAATGGGCGGCTTGTTTAGCATTACCAACATAAAGCTCAACATAGTCTGTTCCATTGATAGGTAAAAAATCTTGTGCATCATTAAATATTTTTTCGATGCCGTAATTGTAGTTTTCTACTTGCGTTAAATTTGTTGTTGACATTGTATTTTATTTTTGATGATATTAATTGGATGAAATTTCAATTTCTTCGAGCCATGATTTATAATAATCTTTTACATCTATTTTCAAAGCTTCTTCAGTAACCATTACAGGATTAAAAGGATCTATCATGACTGCTAATTCGTGGGTTTCTTTTTTTCCGATACTGCGCTCAATAGCCCCTGGGTGTGGTCCGTGAGGAATGCCACCAGGATGTAAAGTAATTTGTCCTTTTTCGATATTATTTCGACTCATAAAATCGCCATCAACATAATATAATAATTCATCGCTATCAATATTGCTATGATGGTAAGGTGCAGGAATGGCATCTGGATGATAATCGTATAAACGAGGTACAAAGGAACAAATCACAAAATTTTTACTTTCAAAAGTTTGATGAATGGGTGGCGGCATATGAATACGACCTGTGAGTGGTTCGAAATTGAAAATGGAGAAAGTATAAGGGTAATGATGTCCATCCCAACCCGCTACATCAAAAGGATGATTGGCATACACATAAGGAAACATCATGCCTTTCTTTTTGATATAGATATCAAATTCGCCTTGTTCATCATATGTTTTTAAATTTTGTGGACGCTTCATATCGCGTTCGCAGAAAGGGGAATGTTCTAACATTTGTCCAAACTCATTTCGATATCGTCGGGGTGTAAAAATGGGATCGAATGACTCAACATAAAGTAATCGATTTTCTTTTGTATCAAATTGAATTTGGTAAACGGTTCCTCTTGGAATCACAATATAATCTCCATATTGAAATTTTAGTTCACCGAACATTGTAAATAAAGTGCCACTACCTACATGAACAAAAATTAATTCATCGGCATCTGCATTTTTATAAAAATAATTGGTTGATTCCATTGGAGCTGCTAGACCGATATGCATGGCAGCGTTTACAAAAAGTGTTTTTCTGCTTTTTAAATAATCCTTTTCAGGGGTAAGTTCAAACCCTTTAAAACTCATGGCATCCAAACTATTTTCAATGGCAACTTTTGGTGCAACTGAATACGCTTTATCTTTTTGCTTCACTCTAGTAGGTGGGTAAAGATGATAAACCAACGAGGACATGCCTGCAAAGCCTTGTGTTCCTACTAGTTCTTCTTGATACAAATTGCCATTAGGCTGACGGGTTACAATATGTCTTTTATCAGGTATTACTCCTAAGGTATGATAGATGGGCATAACGTTTTAATTATTTATGGTTATTGAAAAATTAATTCTGATTTGATTTAGTGACATTTGAAATAGTCGAATGGCTCATGACATGATTGACATTGGTAGAGTGCTTTGCAAGCGGTTGAACCAAATTGTGAAATCATTTTGGTTTGTGTTGATTGACATCTTGGGCATTCAACTGATAAAGAATTTGGTTTTAGCCAATTTGAACATGATGAATGAATAGGTGCAGCGATCCCATATTGACGTAGCTTTTCTTTTGTTTCATTAGTCATCCAATCGGTTGACCAAGCAGGAGAATAAATCGTGGTTACTTTAACATCTTCAATTCCATTTTGATATAGGGTTGCTATAATATCCTGTTCAATTATGGCCATGGCTGGGCACCCTGTATAAGTTGGTGTAATAATAACCTCGCATGAATTTTGATCAAGAATAATATCACGTAACATACCCATCTCTCGAATAGATACAACAGGAATTTCAGGATCAACAATTCCTTCTAAAATGAAAAATAGATCTTCTTTAGTGAGTTGAATTTCGTTTACCATTTTGCATCAGGATAAGCTCGTTGTAAATATTGTACTTCAGAAAGTAAGTGACCAAGGTATTCAGTGTGAATGCCTTTATTGCTGCCAGTTTGCATGTAATCAACATTCGGAATGGTGATATTTGAATCCATTAAAATAGTTTGAACCATTTCCATCCATTTCGGCTTTAAACTTGATGCATCACAGGCAATACCTTCGCTTATCAAGCATTCATCTTCTTCATATACTTCAAACATCTCACCAGTATACATCCATAATTCATTGAATGAGTTTTGTAGTTTTGTATGACTTACTTCAGTGCCTTTGCCAAGTCGATAACACCAGTCGCGCGCGTGAGTTAAATGATACTTCACTTCTTTTAATGTCTTAGCCGAAATGCCAGCAATCGTTTCATCACTTGATTTACTCAGTTCTGTAAAGAGTAAATACTCATACACCGAAATCAATAATTGTTTGGCAATAGTAAATGAAAAATCTCCAATTGGCAATTCAGTAATTAAAAAATTATAGAATTGTCTTTCGTCTCTTTTGTAAGCTAGATCATCTTCAGTTCGATCGCGACCTTCGAGTTCGGCAGCGTATTTTAAAAATGCTTGGGCTCGGCCAATATTGTCGAGTGCTAAATTTGTGAGTGCTAAATCTTCCTCAAGAAAAGGACCTTTGCTACACCATTCTGAAAGTCGATGACCTTGAATGAGGGCATGATCGCCTAAACGTAAAGTATAATGGTAGCGTGCTTTTTGCTTTGTCATGATTATAAATTTAAATTTGTTTTGCACCTTCAGGCATGATATAAAAAGTTGGATGTCGATATATTTTATCAAATGCTGGATCAAATAACATATCAGCATCTTCAGAGTTTGAAGCAGTAATATATTTTGTTGGAACTACCCAAATGCTGCTTCCTTCATTTCGGCGTGTATAAATATCGCGTGCATTTTGAAGCGCCATCTGTTTGTCGGAAGCATGAACGCTGCCTGCATGTGTATGATGATTACCAGATTTGCTTTGAATAAAAACTTCCCAAAGATCTAATTGTGTATCCATGATATTAAATTGCGAATTGTCAATTACGAATAACGATTTTCGAATGTTCAATTCTTTTTTTATAGTGATTTAAAAGTTTAATTAATTTTTGTGTTAGGGTGTATTCGTCCGTAATTATTAATTCGAAATTTGAGCTTGATAAGCTTGGGCAGCTTCTCTAACCCAAGCGCCTTCATTATGATATTTAATATGATGATCCATACGTTTTTTATTACATGGTCCATTTCCATTGATCACTTGTTTAAATTCATCCCAATTAATTTCACCATGATCATACGACTGTTTTTCTTCATTCCATTTAAGGTTGGGATCTGGAATTGTTAATCCAATAATTTCGGCTTGTTGAACAGTTTTATCAATAAATTTCTGACGCAGTTCATCATTGCTTTTACGTTTTATTTTCCAAGTAAAGGCGTCACCTGAATGAGGTGAATCGCTATCATGAGGACCGAACATCATGAGTGAAGGCCACCACCATCTATTCATAGCATCTTGTGCCATTTCTTGTTGTGCAGGTGTACCTTTCATCATATTGGCCATAATTTCATATCCTTGACGTTGATGAAAACTTTCTTCCTTGCAAATTCGAAACATGGCCCGTGCATAAGGTCCGTATGACGTGCGTTGTAGCGAAACTTGATTGACAATAGCGGCACCATCAACCAACCAACCGATGGCGCCAATATCAGCCCATGTGAGTGCAGGATAATTAAAAATATTTGAGTATTTAGCTTTACCAGTTTGTAATTGCTGAATCATTTCATCACGTGAAATGCCTAATGTTTCAGCAGCACTGTATAAATAAAGTCCGTGACCGCCTTCGTCTTGAATTTTAGCTAATA
>DAOOQH010000003.1:0-48492 GCA_035388625.1 Chitinophagaceae bacterium
AAATTATGCACATTCTTTGGAAGGTAAAGTATCTTAGAATACACAGATAATACCAATACCAATTCTAATGCCGATGTTGTTTGAAAAGATTACAATCGAAAAAGCGAAAATTGAAAAAGGCTTACTCTAAATTATTGAAAATGCTTATACGTAAGGGATAGTAGCGAAAATCACCACGCCCTAAAGCGTGGTATTGCAGCGAATAGCCCGACCCGTCTGCCTCAGCGGGTTACGCCAAAATAAAAATAGTTTATAAAGTTTTGGGAAGTATTAATCTGGCGTTCATGCTTGAACCATAGAATGCACTCATTTCGTCGATTGTATAAGCGTCTTCAATTCGATGTTCGCCGATAGAAGTTCGTCGTAAGGATTTAAGATATCCACCACAGCCTAATGCCTCGCCCAAATCATTTGCTATTGAACGGATATAGGTTCCACTACTACATTCAATTAAAAAATGAATTTCAGGAAGGTTAAAATGGGTAATTTCAAAACGAAGAATATTTACTTGTCGACTTTTCATGATAACCTCTTTGCCTTGTCGGGCTAGTTCGTAAACTGGTTTTCCTTCTTGTTTGATAGCAGAATGAATGGGAGGAAACTGTGTGATTTCGCCTTTGAAATTTTCGACAGCCTTTAAAATAATTTCATTGGTAAGATGATCGATATTTTTTTTATCTTGAGGAAAGCTTTCTAAATCATAGGTTGGAGTGACTTCACCCAATTGTATAATGCCAGTATATTCTTTTTGTAAACCGATTAAAGCAGTTAGTTTTTTAGTTGATTTTCCAGTGCAACAAATTACCAAACCTGAGGCTAAAGGGTCGAGAGTGCCTGCATGTCCGATTTTAGCTTTTGTCCACTTTTTTAGTTGCGCTACTACAGCAAAAGAGGTCCACCCATAAGGTTTATCAACCAAAATCATTTCACCTTCGAGGTGGTTCAATGTATCTAAACTTTTTTTCATCGTGGGCAAAGGTATATTAATAGCTTTTTTATCACATATTAATATGGGGGATATGTATAAAACTATTGGTTATTAAGATTGTATAAAATCTGTTTTTATTTATGCTATTAAGTTTCCTAAATAATTAGGCTTTAGTGTATATATTTGCTCTCAATTAAATAATTTGATTCAAAATTTATGGCAACAACAGCAGATATGCGATCGGGCTTAATCATTAAAGTAGATGGTAGCCTTTACTCAGTAGTAGAATTCGGACAAAATAAAACGGCACGTTCAGCAGCTAAAGTCTGGGCAAAATTAAAAGGTGTCGATAATAGTCGAAACATTGAAATTACATGGAATAGTGGTGAAACGATTTTCCCTGTACGAATTGAAAAAAGAATTTATCAATATCTTTATAAAGATGAAACTGGATATAGTTTTATGGATAATGAATCTTTTGAACAAATTACAGTTGCAGAAAATTTAGTGAATGCACCTCAATTTTTAAAAGATGGTCAGGAAGTAACTGTTTTAGTAAATGGTGAAACAGATTTGCCGATTGGTGTTGAGCTTCCTGATAAAATTGATGTATTGGTTACGTATAGCGAACCAGGCATGAAAGGAGATACAGCAACAAGAACTTTAAAACCTGCAACAATTGAAACAGGTGCAACAGTGAATGTGCCTTTGTTTGTAAATGAAGGTGAAATGATACGTATTAGCACCAAAACAGGTGAATATGTTGAGAGAGTAAAAAGCTAGTTTTTTTTATTAAACCCAAACTATTAAAATTTTAAACCAATGGCTAAAGCAAAAAAAGCGGCTCCTAAAAAAGTGGCCCCCAAAAAGGTAGCATCTAAAAAACCAAGTTCAACTCCAGTTGTAAAGGCGGTTGCTCCGAAGTCAGCAGAAAAAATGCCTTCACCAATTTTTAATATTAATGAAATTAATGATTTGATTAATGCAGTTAATCATTCAAATGTCAGCGAATTAAAATTAGAAAAAGGTGATTTTAAAATTACTATTCGCCAAGGTGGTGAAGTAGTAAGTTCAAAACAAACTGTTGTACATGCTGCCCCAATGGTTGCAACATCAATACAGGCAGCACCGGCGCCAGCACCAGTAGCTGCAACACCTGCTGCACCAGCAGCGCCAGTGAGTGATGTTTCAGATGCTTCATTGCATACCATCAAATCACCTATGATAGGTACTTTTTATCGATCATCTGGACCAGGCAAACCATTGTTTGTAAATGTGGGTGATGAAATTAAAGAAGGTGATGTGATTTGTATTGTTGAAGCAATGAAATTATTTAATGAAATTGAAAGTGAAGTCAGTGGTAAGATTGTAAAGGTTTTGGTTGATGATACTTCTCCAGTAGAGTACGATCAGCCATTATTTTTAGTACAACTTAATTAATTTGAAGGTTTATTGATGAATGTATTTATTTCATGCATAATTTTATTGTGCTTGAATAAATAAAAATCAACACGCTTTAAAATAAGTAATTATCATATTACCTTAGAATCAAATTTCTAAATTCAAGAACCATGTTTAAAAAGATATTAATAGCCAATAGAGGTGAAATTGCATTACGCATTATTCGTACTTGTCGTGAGATGGGCATTCCAACGGTTGCAGTTTATTCAACAGCCGATAAAGATAGTTTACATGTTCGATTTGCAGATGAAGCGGTTTGTATTGGAAAGCCATCGAGTAGTGATTCGTATTTAAACATACCCCATATTATGGCTGCGGCTGAAATTACCAATGCCGATGCAATACATCCGGGTTATGGCTTTTTAGCTGAAAATGCAAAGTTTGCGGAAATTTGTGGTCAACATAAAATTAAATTTATAGGACCAACTCCTGAGATGATTAATTCGATGGGAGATAAAATTACGGCTAAAGAAACCATGATAAAAGCTGGAGTACCTTGTATTCCAGGTTCTGTAGGCTTAATTGAAACCGTGGCGGACGCTAAAAAACAAGCTAAGCGAATTGGATATCCAGTTATTTTAAAAGCCACTGCAGGTGGTGGTGGAAAAGGAATGCGTTTGGTTTGGAAAGAATCGGAAATTGAAAAAGCATATGAAAATGCCAAATCAGAAGCTGCTGTATCTTTTAAAAATGATGGTATTTATCTTGAAAAATATGTTGAAGAACCTCGTCATATTGAAATACAAATTGCAGGCGACCAATATGGTAAAGCCTGCCATTTAAGTGAGCGCGATTGCTCGATTCAACGTCGTCATCAAAAATTGGTTGAAGAAAGTCCTTCTCCATTTATGACACCTGAGTTGCGTAAAAAAATGGGTGAAGCGGCTATTAAAGCGGCTAATTCAATTAGTTATGAAGGCGTAGGAACCGTTGAGTTTTTGGTTGATAAACATCGTAATTTTTACTTCATGGAAATGAATACACGTATTCAAGTTGAGCACTGTGTAACAGAAGAAGTCATTAATTATGATTTAATTAAAGAGCAAATTAAAATTGCAGGCGGTGTGCCCATTTCAGGTAATAACCATGAACCAAAAATGCATGCCATTGAATGTCGTATCAATGCCGAAGATCCGTATAATGATTTTAGACCATCACCAGGAAAGATAACCGTTTTGCATACGCCGGGTGGACATGGGGTCCGTATTGATTCGCATATTTATGCAGGCTATACCATACCTCCTTTTTACGACTCTATGATTGCAAAAATTATTGCCGTGGCACAAACACGTGAAGAAGCGATTAATACGATGAGTAGAGCCTTGAGTGAATATGTTATTGAAGGTATAAAAACGACAATTCCTTTTCATCAGCAGCTGATGCAAAATGAAGATTTTAGAAAAGGCAATTTCACAACCAAGTTTATGGAGACGTTTGAATTGAAATAAGAAGAACTCAGTTTGCTTTTTATATTAATTAACTAGTCACGAAAGTATTTCAGGATATTACTTCTTGAATTCAATAGTGATTAAGTCTTGTTCAATTATTATTTTTAGTTGCCGAACTTGAACCCAAATTTTGTTGTGTCAATAGTAGACTATCCCCAGGTGGGATAAATATAAATGATTTGAGTTTGGTACTGATATACCTCATTCAGTTTGTATAATGCCTTTTATAAATAGAAACTAATCTATCATTTCGAGGTTCTGATGTTGGCGGCCGGGATTGCTGAAATTTATCACACATTCAATAATTTTCTATGGATTAAATTTAATGTATTGGGCTAACCCTATCATGGTAAGCATTTCGTCAAATTACATTATAAGGAATTCATCTTTGACGACAATATTTATTAATTCAATTTATATAAAATTGGAAAGATGACATTAAAGTTTTCAAATGTGCCTTAGGCTTATTTAAAAATACAGTGATATTACTTTTGTCATTTACAGTTGTACTGAAAAACTAGCGTTTCAAGAAAAGTATGGTAAACTAATGTTAGAAGTTTATATTCTTATTTTTTCTTCTTCTTACTTGTAACTTCAGAATAATTACCGAAAGACATAAATACGCTGGCCCCAAAATAGGTTACTTGATTTTTTCCAAAAGCCGGCTTTACAAATAAACGAAGTCCCATATTATTATTGTTCTCTCGATCAAATTTATATGGTAGTGTCAAACCAGCATGAATTAATAATCCGACTGATTTACCCGACATAAAATCATAAACACTTTCACCTTTAGCCCTGTCAACTGTTACAATATTTTTTGTTTGAGGACTTAGAGGCACTGTAGCACTTCCACCCTCGTATCCTACATCAGTATTCGTAATACCTAAACCTAAACCAAAAAAGTATCCAATCAATTTGTCTAAATTTTCGTCATTCTTTTTATTGAGCCTGCCTCCATTTAAATCGGCTGCAATATTCAAATCATATAGAAATGAAGACTCCTCAGATTGAGAATTCGCTGTAAGGCCAAACGAAATTGGAACGCCAACTGAGAGGCTATGTTTCATCAATTCTGAAATATGAAATTTTGGATATACATAAATACCCGCTCCTGCTGCAGATATTTTATATGTTTCAAAAGAAGTAGTTTTATTACCTTGTTGATTTGTTGATAATATCATATAATTTACTTCTTTGTTATTTGAAATAGCAAGCGTTGCACCACAGTCAATTTGAAATTGCGCTGAAGTGAATTTTGCCAATATCAAGAAAGCGATGAATAATGTACTTATTTTCATGTTTTTAATTTTTGGTAAAGATATACGCGAAAGGTTAATATCCTAATAATATTTCAGAATTCTAAATCGGTTTTCGCACTAAAAGTAAACCAGATAACCTATTGAAGAATTTATATATTGATTGAGTGCATTGTTTCAAAATAAAACCTCGGATAGAGAATAGTAATGATGACTTTACTAGATTCTATTCTCCTTGAAAATCTTTTTGTACTTTCACCATTCCAAATACTTAAAAAATGAAATACTTATTTCTATTACTTTTAGCAATGCCTTTTTTATCTTTTGCACAAACCGATTTTAAAGATATTGATGGGAAATGGCAAGAAGAGAAAAGAACAAAAAAGAAAAACAAAGAAATTGATTTTACTGATACGCTGAGAATGGAAATTCGGCCTGATGGATTTATGATGATTCGACATACTCAAGGTCCAACCCTTACTGGTGAGGCCGAAATGAAGGGTAAGAAAATTATATTACAAGACACGAAGTTTATAATAGTTGAATCAAGTAAAAATACCTTGGTGTTGAATGATGATGAGGGCAATCATCATTTCAAAAAAATGATAGAATTTACGAGTGCACCAGTTACTAAGTTGATTCCAGGTGTTGAAGAAGGTAAAAAAGATATTAGTATTGGCACCTTAAAAGGAAGATGGACCATTTATAAGAAAACAGATCCAGATTTTAGTAGAGCAAAATTTTATTTAAAAAGTATCGATTTCAAAGAAGACAAAGGAAATGGTACTTATGAAGGTATAGCGAGTTTTAATAATAACGATTCTGTATATTCAACACAAGCCTTTATTTATATTAAGGGAACTGATTTAGTGATAAGCTCTGATGAAGAAACATTCAAAGCAAAAGTGATGAAATCAGATGGAGAAGAAATGATTTTAAAGAGTGGTACAATACATTATTTTATGAAACAATTTGGCAAAAATTAATTCAGTTTTTGTGAGATTACACATATAATAAAATAGATCATTTACATATAAAATCTAAATGGAATTCCGTATTGCACCTCTTATCATGGCTGTTTTGAATTTGATTATCATTCTTTCAGTCAATCCTAATATTAATGATATGATACCTCTGAGTAGTGTATCTAATATTTATAAAATTTTAATTCCGTTTGTAGTGATTTTCTTTATGTCTTTTGGAGCTTATTCAAGACATAGTTATTTTTCAAAGACTTATAAAATTGCTTTTTATTTCATTCAATGTTTAAATATTTGCTTAGCCATTTATTATGTATACGCAATAAAAAGTCAACATTTGGGTTAATCGTGTTGGCGACTGTAACTCAACTCAAGTAAAAAAAATGGTTTAAGTTTAAATGATAAGTATCTCTTAGGCGTTCATAATATGTCATTCACCGCAATATGACAAAATAATGACAACACACGCTTTCTCCTTCGCTTAATGTTTAATAAATTGAATGAAATTAGTAAAGAGTATGAAGAAATTGTTAACATTTATAATTTTATTAAGTCTTTCTTATAGTAGTTTTTCGCAATGTGGTGGTGCTCCAATTCATCATTGGGAATCATGTGTTTTAGAAACAACTAGTTGGAAATATATTCGGCCAACCAATTCTATTCCTAATTGGTATTTGCCAATTTTTAATGATGCTTCGTGGCTAAATGGTATTGGAGGTATTGGTTATGGTGATGGCGACGATAATACAAACATCACCAATCCAACTACAACAGTATACATGCGAAAATCGTTTAATATTGTTGATACAGCCCTAATAAAATCAGCCGTTTTTTGTATGGATTATGATGATGGCTTTGTTGCGTATTTAAATGGTAAAGAATTTGCACGTGCCAATATGGGAGCCAATCAACAATTTAATACATTGGCACTTAGTCAGCACGAAGCCAATATATATCAAGGTATACCAGCCGATTATTTTATTATACCACCTGCTTCACTCGATACCTTATTGGTGAATGGTACAAATCTGTTGTCAATTGAAGTTCATAATGCAACCACGAATTCGCCTGATTTAAGTTCTCGACCCTTTTTACAATTAGCAATTTTAAATGCAACATTTAGTTATTCACCTACGCCTTCATGGTTTATCCCCCCTACACCTTTAGAAACAAATTTGCCAATTATTTCAATTAATACACTTGGACAAACCATTGTTGATGATCCACGAATTATTTGTGATATGGGTATCATTTATAATGGTGTTGGTGCAATGAATTGTATATCTGATCCATTTAATAATTATAATGGAAAAATTTCAATTGAATATCGAGGTTCAACTTCGCAAGGTTTTCCCAAAAAGCCTTATGGGTTTAGCACCGTGGATGCTTTAGGTAACAATTTAGATTCATCTCTCTTAGGTTATCCTAAAGAGCATGATTGGATATTATTGAATCCTTATACCGATAAAACATTTATGCGTGATGCCTTAATTTATGATTTAGGAAGGGCTTTAAATTGGTATGCAAGCAGGACAAAATTTGTTGAATTAGTGATTAACGGAATCAATCAAGGCGTTTATGTTTTATTAGAAAAAATAAAAAGAGATGATGATCGAGTAGATATTGGAAAAATAACGCCTACTGCCAATAGCGGCGATTCGCTAACAGGTGGCTATATTTTTAAAGTAGATAAATTTACTGGAACAAGTGGTGGCGCATGGACAACAAGTCAAGGAATTTCAATTCAACCCCACGATCCAAACTATCTTCAAATTACAAGTACCCAAACAAGTTATCTTCAAAATTATATCAACAATTTTGAAACTAGTTTATGGAGCTCAAGTTTTGCAGACCCCAATACAGGTTATAGAAAGTTTGCGAATGTGTATTCGTTTGCCGACTTTTTTATTTTGAATGAAGTAAGTAATAATATTGATGGATATAGATTAAGTTCATTTATTCATAAAGATAGAAATAGCAAATGTGGAAGATTTACAATGGGGCCCCTTTGGGATTTTAATTTAAGTTTTGGTAATGGCGATTATTGTAATGGATACCCTTTTACTGGATGGCAATTGTATCAAGGATGTGGGTTAGATGGAAGTGGTTATTGGATGAATAGAATGCTACAAGATCAATGGTTTAAAAATTTATTGAATTGTAGATGGAATGAATTACGCCAAACTACCTTAAGCACCGCTTCTTTACTAGCACGTATTGATACGAACGCTAACTATTTGCGACAAGCCTCTGTGCGCGATTCGGCCATTTGGCAAACCTTAGGAAATTATATTTGGCCAAACGGATGGGTGGCTAATACTTGGCAAGGTGAAATTGATTCTATGAAATTATGGTTGACAAATAGATTGAATTGGATGGATGCCAATATGTATCCATCAACACAAAATTGTTTTACAGCAGCCGGTTTAAATCTTGTGATTGACGAAATTAATTTTAATAGTGATAGCACCATCAGTGGAGGAGATTGGATTGAATTATATAATTATGGAACAACAGCTATTAATATTTCAAATGCAGTGATATTAGATGGCGATCAATATGAAAAATATTGTGTGATTCCGAATAATACAATTATTAATGCTGGACAACGATTAGTTGTTTATGAAGATAGTATAAAGTTTGCCAATCGATATCCAACAGTAACGAATAAAATTGGTCCACTTTGTTTTAAATTAAGCAATGAGGGACAAAAACTTGTGATGCGCGATAAAGATAATAAACTGATTACCTCAGTAACTTATGATGATGAATGGCAATGCGCCTCCGATGGAAATGGACGAACATTACAATTACTGAATACAAGTTCAACCCCTAATAATGCTGCGTCATGGTATGCTGGATGCATAGGTGGTTCGCCTGGTGTTGCTTATACTTCTTGTGTTGAGAATCCTATTTATACTGAAATTAATTATAGTTCAGCCATTTCAAAAGATGCTGGCGATTGGATTGAAATTCATAATAAAAATGCCACGCCATTTAGTTTAAGTGGATGGACAGTTAGAGATGGGAGTAATTCAAATTTGTTTAGTTTCCCATCTGGCTATTCGTTAGATGCTAATAAATATATTGTTTTGTATGAAGATGCTGTAAAGTTTAATTCGCAGTTTCCAAGTGTAACAAATAAATTGGGTCCAATGAATTTTGCATTGAGTGCAACAGGTGATGTGATACGTTTATATGATAATGGAGGAAAACTAAAATATAGCGTATGTTATAGTCCAAATTCGCCTTGGCCAACTACTCCTAATGGCGGTGGAAAAACGCTTGAAAACGGACAATATAGTGGTAATCATAATGCTGCGACATCATGGTTTGCAGGTTGCCCACAAGGCTCTCCAGGCTTTGCTTATAACCCAAATTGTTATCCAGTTGGAATGAATATCGTGAATGAAAATATTTCAACTATTTCAGTTTATCCAAATCCAAGTAGTTCAATATTATTTCTTCAATCGTCAAATGAAATAAAGCAAGTTTCAATTATGGATATTTTAGGAAGAGAGGTCATTGCAATGAAAGGTGATGTGAATGAAATTAATATCGATGGTTTGCCAATTGGGAATTATTTATTGAAATGTTCAGATCATCATCAAACCTATCTGATTAAGTTTTCAAAAAAATAATATCTTTCCAACATGAAGTATATTTCACTTTTGGCTGTCGTATTGGTTTGCAATTTGAATACGTATGCACAAATTTTTACAGCAACACCCAATCAATCGTTACCCGAGGGTTCAAATACCACGTTTAATATTGCAACTACGGGCTTGCCATTTAATTCAAATACTAATTTTGGTTTTTATGAAGTTTGTATTACAATCAACCATCCTTTAGCGAGTGATTTGCGTTTACAACTCGAATCTCCATCTGGCACTTATTTGCAATTACATTATAATAATGGAGGCTCAGCGAATTTTGCCAATGCTTGTTTTAGATTATATGCATCTAAATCAATACGATATAGTAATGCACCTTTCAATGGTGCTTATATGGCTTACGATAATATGTTGGATTTATTAGATAATCAAGATCCTAATGGCGTGTGGAAACTTCATATTCAAGATAATATTGTAAATGGTATAACTGGCACCCTTACAAGTTGGCAACTTAATTTTATTGCAAATCCAAATACTGTTGCAATTAATAATTCATCAACGAATCTACCCATTTTTAAATTGGATATTCCATTAGGTTATATACCCGACGATCCAAAAACGCCTGGTGTATTAAAAATAATAGATAATATTTCAGGTGTTAATAATTTTAATTCAACCCTATTTACTTCGCAACATCAATTGGCAATTGAGCGGCAAGGCTATACTTCTGCTTGGGGCGATAAACCAAATTATGATTTTGAATTTCAAAATTTATTGGGAGATGATACTGCTATTGCCTTACTCAATTTACCTGCTGAAAGTGATTGGATATTAAAGTCGTGTGTTACAGATGAATACATGATGAAAGATCCACTCACATTTGAAATGTCGCGTAGGATGGGATATTATGCGCCACGAACTAAATATGTAGAGTTAATGATCAATGGTGATTATGTAGGCGTTTATATTTTAGAAGAAAAACTAAAACGCGATTCAAATCGAATAGATATTTCAAAATTAAATCCAAATGATACAGCTGGCGTTGAGTTAACTGGTGGGTATATTTTTGAAATAAACCCGAATGGTGATCCTGCCGCTTGGTATTCAAATTATTTAGGCTATCAAGGTCCATTGTTAGTTAGTAATTATGAGTATAAAGTGGTTTATCCAAAACAAAATACTTTACATCCAAAACAGCTCAATTATATACATAGTTATGTTGACAGTTTTGAGGATGCATTGCATGGCGTTAATTATCAAGACCCTAATATTGGCTGGCGAAAATATGCAAGTGAAAAAGATTTAATAGATTTTTTAATAGTAAGTGAGTATAGTACCAATTACGATACTTATGGCCGCAGTACTTATCTCTATAAGGAAAAAAGTACGGATGGCAATAAAATACATTGTGGTCCACCTTGGGATTCCGATAGGGGTTATTGTTGCGATACAGGCTGGGTACATATCATCACCCATGGGTATTGGATATTTCCGTTTTGGTGGCAACAACTCAGAACAGATTCGGTGTTTAATAAAACACTAGCATGTCGATTTGCAAATTTGCGATCAGATGTACTCACTAATAATGCATTCACAAATTTTATCGATAGCAATCAACTACTTATTCAAAACGCGGTTCAACGAAATGTAAATCGATGGCAGAATTATATTGAAAATACGAATCAATTAAAAACAATAATTACCAATCGATTAAATTGGATGGAAGCAAATTTAGGTGGTTCTGTTTTTCCTCCTTTACCTCTAACCACCACCACCTATTGCGCAGGCGATCCGGTAAATATATTTATTGGCAATCAGTATGGATATAATTTTAAACCTGGTCCTGATACCAGTTATTTTGTGCCCACAGTGGCAGGTACCTATAATGCCATTGTAAGTACAAAATATGGATGTGAAACAAAACAAGCAATTACCATAACACCTCATCCACAACCCATTATTGTTGGAAATCAATATCCTTGTAGAAACACTTCTGAACTTTATAAGGTGACACATATACCCGGCACAACCTATGCATGGACAATTAATGGAGGCACACTCACAAGTGGTGGTGGTGTGAATGATTCAACGTGTGCCGTATTTTGGGGCAACCCAACTTTTTGTATGGTAGGCGTCAAACAATCGCTAACTGTAACATGCAGCGATACAGATATTCATCCAATTACCATTCAAAATTGCACAGGTACTCAAGATATTGATGATTCAAAGTATTTATCGGTCTACCCTTCACCGGTTACGAAGCTTTTATCTATTCAAACAGATAAGGAAATTATTGAAATAAATGTTTACGATGCAGCAGGTAAATTGGTACTAGTACAAAAAAGAAAATCTGAAATTGATGTCTCTAGTCTGGCATCGGGCGCTTATTTATTAACGGTGAGAGATAAAGACAAAAGAGTGTATAATACAAGATTTATTAAAGAAGAGTAGATAGAATATTGAGTACTAAATATTGATATAGTGCATCAACATATCATAATTCTGTTGAACATCTTCTTTTGTAAAATCGGTTGAATACATTTCAATTATATTATAACTAAATCTTTCAAATGTTGCCACTAAAGCTTGAATATCATTCGTATTAACTTTTATAGTCACCCAAATTAAACCATGCTCATCACGGTTTTTAATGCTAAGGCTAAGTATACTAATTTCATTGCTTTCGCAAATGCGAGAGATTTCGGAGAGGCTATAATTTCGTTGTTCGAGTTCAAGAACAATAATACTTCCAACATTTTTGATTGCATTATTATCGGTTAAATAATTAAATAAACCATCGATGGTTATGACGCCTGAAAAATGATTGTTTTTATTTACTACTGGCAGTACAGACAAATTAAATTCTTTTGCAATTTTTACAGCCTCATATGGATGAGATCCTTCAAAAACTGCTGGTCGAAAGGTTAAAAACTCAGCAAGCGATAAAGGTTCTTCTGGTGTATCCCAATCTAAAATATCATCTTCAGAAACTAAAGCAATATAATTATCACGTTGAATAAGTGGTAAATGAAAAACTCGGTATTCACTCATTAAGCGTAAAGCCTTTTCTCCACTGTCTTCTAACGACAATACAGGAAACTCTGATGATATTAAACTTTTTGAATCCATTACTTTAGTAGCGTACGGCAAATATCATTAAGAATGTTGAAACAACAAGAATTAATTGGAAATCAATTTAATAGATAAAAATTAGATTCTATAAGGCAAAGTAAACTACGAAGAAATAATTAGCGTCTGTTAATATAGTTGTATGTCTGTCTTGAAAGTTGGAGTTCGAGACTAATTGCGAAGTTTCGTGAGACATTATTGTCGGATTCTAATTAGAGTTCTTATTTAGAAACTCACTCAAAAGAATATTAAACTCTCCAGGAACCTCCATCATTGGGGCATGGCCACATTTATCAACATAATGCAATTCGGAAGTTGGTAGAAGTTTTTTAAATTCTTCGGCAACCATTGGTGGTGTAATGGTATCATTTTTACCCCAAATTAAACATACAGGTTGTTTAATATTTTGAAGTTCATCGCCTAAATGATGACGTATAGCAGATTTAGCTAGGTAAATAATTTTAACAGCTTTTAATCTGTTATTGACAATGCTATAAACTTCTTCAACTAATTCGTCGGTAGCAGATTTTGGATCATAAAAAGTTAATTCAACTTTTTTACGGATATAATCTTTATCACCTCGTTTAGGATAGGTTTCGCCCATGCCATTTTCAAATAATCCTGAACTGCCTGTCAGTGTTATTGTTTTTACTTTTTCAGGATGTTTTAATGCATAAACCAACGCAATATGTCCGCCCAGTGAATTACCTAATAAATGAACTTGTTCAAGCTTTTTTGCTTCAATAAATTTTGCAACATGTTTAGCTAACCCTGATACAGAAGTATCAAGATTTGTTAAATCATAAAGTGGAAGCATTGGAATATAAACAGTATAATTTTCTTTAAAGCAATCTACCAAATCTTTAAAATTACTCAATGCACCAAACAAGCCATGAAGCAAAACCAAAGGTTGACCATTACCTTCTTCTACAAATTTAAATTTACCTAAATGTTTGATTTCGTATTGCATAATTCTAAAGCTTGTCGCAAGATAGTTTTAAAATCGAAAAAAGTGAAACTTTCCATGTCAATTGTTGTTACCATAAGCTTATTGAATTTTTACAATACTTTGAAACGCAGTCCATATAGCACTTTGAAGATAATATTGAATTTTCTTTCTTATGGGTTTATCAATTCTAATCGAACTTTACAAAGTCCGTTTTTAATAAAACCTAATCTTTTAGCCGCTTCTTCTGAAACATCAATCAGACGATGATTGCGAGCATTCATTCTATCATTAATAACAACAATAACTGATTGATTATTTTTTAAATTAGTGACTTTTACATGAGTACCTAATTTTAAAAAATTATTTGCAGCAGTTAAAAAAGTATTGTTGAAATGTTGGCCACTTGCGGTTTTTCGACCATTAAATTTTGGATGATAATAGCTCGCAGTGCCTGTCCACTCTGTTTTTTTATTTTGTGCAAACAAAACAGAGGCTGTCATCAAAACAGAAATCAATAAATATTTACGTAACATAAAATGATGTGAACATATTATTTCACTGCAATATCACCATCATTATTATTCAATACCTCAATATGAACCTCACCTAATCCTTGGTTTAATAAGCCAAGTTTTTCTGCCGCGGCTTGCGATAAATCAATTAAGCGTTTGTTTCGAGGACTCATTCTATCGTTCACTTTAACAACCACACTTTTACCATTGTGCGAATTCGTTACACGTATATAAGTGCCTAATTTTAAAAAGTTATTTGCGCAAGTCAGTTTTTTATTACTAAATGTTTCACCATTACTTGTTTTTCGTCCATTAAATTTTGGATGATAATAACTCGCAACCCCTTTCCAAGCATTGACCGTTACCTTTTTAAATTGAGAAAATGTTGAAGCATTAATAAAAAGAGCGCTGATAATAATAACTAAAACTGCTATGTACTTTAATAGTTTCATAATTCAAATTTTTAGTGAACTGCGAAATTACCCTTTCAAATTGGTGAAAAAACCTGTTTAGGCTTTTGTAAACATAATGAAATGTTAGCCAGCCTCTATTTTACCAAATATTAACCTCTCGTTCTAATAAGATGTTAAAGCGACGTTGTACAGATGTTATAATTTGTTTAGATAAGTCAAAAATCTGCTTTCCTTTGGCATCATCATAGTTTACTAAGCACAATGCTTGTTTAGCATGTACGCCAAAATTGTGTTCACGATAACCCTTCCAGCTGCTTCCATTGGGTGAATTTGTATGTTCTATTAACCAAGCTGCAGGAATTTTTACACCTAATTCACTTTTATATGAAGGCAGATCAGGAAATGTTGAAATCAATTCTTCATATTCGTTCAAACTGATAGTTGGGTTTTTAAAAAAGCTACCAGCATTGCCAATCACTTTTGGATCAGGTAGTTTACTTTTTCTAATTCTAATGACTGCATTTGAAATTGCTTGAATACTCAATTCTTTCACGCCCATGGCATCTAATTCCTGTTGAATATTACCGTATGAAATATTAAAAACAGGCTTTTTACGCAATTCGAGTGTTACAGAAATGATGATGAATTTTCCTTTCTCTTTGTTTTTGAACAGACTATTTCGATATCCAAATTCGCATTCTGTATGGGTGAATGTTTTTTTATTTCCTGATTTTATTTCAATGGCTTCGAGTGAGTGAAAAACATCTTTTAACTCAACACCATAGGCACCAATATTTTGTATGGGTGATGCACCAATGGTTCCGGGTATAAGCGAAAGGTTTTCGATTCCACCCAATTGCCGATCAACACACCAACAAACACAATGATGCCAATTTTCGCCTGCCATGAATTTCACCTGCGCTTTCTCATCATCTTCATAAATGATTTGAATACCTTTCATTTCATTATGAATCACATATCCTTCAATATTTTTTGTTAGTAGGATATTGCTACCGCCGCCAAGTATATAGAGTTCGTTTTCAAGGGCAATAGGTGATTTTAATACGTCAGTCAATTCATTTTCATGTTGAACTGAGATAAAATACTTTGCTTTTGAATCTATATGAAAAGTGTTAAAAGGTAATAATGAGTAATCAACTTTAAAATTCATAAAACGAAAATAAGACAATTATTGAAAGTATTTTGAAGCATAAATTTTAAACAACCATTTTCTAAAATGCATCTTACTATTCTTGTGGATTTTAATGACCTTTGCATCCATAAACCCTAAATTATAAAAATGCGTTTAATCAAGCTTGTCAGTTTTTTACTTTTTATTTCTACCATTTCTCTAGCACAAAATATGAACAATAAAAACAATTACAATTCTAAATGGAAAACTGTAGAAGAAGCCTTTCAAAAGGGCTTGAATGCAACAGCAGAAAAAGAAATTGTTTCAATATTAAAATTGGCGAAAGCCGAAAAAAATGTTGAACAAACCATAAAAGCGATATGTAGCTATAGAGTTAGTTTGCGCGACAGGGATGAAAAAGCTAGATTAAATGATATAAAATTTTTTAAATCTGAATTGAAGGATGCTGTGTTTCCTGTGAATCAGATACTTCATTCAATGTTAGGTGATTTGTATTGGTCCTATTATCAAGATTATAGATGGCAAATTTTAGATCGAACAAAAATAGAATCTAATAAAAAAGAAACGAGTACGAACGACGACTATTTAGATCAAATTGAAACTTGGTCGGCACCTGAATTTTATGAAGCCGCTTTTCAACATTATCAATTATCGTTAGCTGAATCAAACTTGTCAAAACAATTCGACATAAAGAAAATTCAACTACTACTTGAACAAGGAATAAATACACAGCAATTACGACCAACCTTATATGATTTTTTAGTTCATCGAGCCATTGGATATTTTAGTGAACAAGAAATTGAATTAACCCAACCTGCTTATGCATTCGAAATTGATGATGTCAAAGCATTTTCACCAGCCAAGGATTTTGTCAAATCAAAATTTAAAACTTCTGATACTATCTCGAGAAAATTTCAAGTTTTAAAATTATACCAAGATATACTTTCTTTTCATTTGAATGATACCGATCCAAGTGCCTTGATTGATGCAGATATTGCACGAGTAAAATATGTATTTACGCAAGGTGTCATGAAAGAAAAAGAGAGCTTATATACAAAGGCACTTGAGAAAATTTGTAACGACTATCCGAATAATAAACAAATATCAATGGCACTTTTTCATCTGGCAGAAATGGTAATGAATGGTGGAAATGGAAAAGCTAAAAAGAAATTTAATCCAACTTCAAATAACGAAGATCATCTCAATTATATAGAAGCCAAAAAAAGATGTGAAGCCATTATAGCTAAATTTCCAGATGGTAAAGATGGCGAGTCTGGCTCAGAAGGGACCTATGGAGCTCATGTATTATTGCAACAAATTGAACAACATATTTTATCAACACAAACTGAAAAAGTGGTTTTGCCGAATCAAGCTTTTTTAGCCATGATTCAATTTCGAAATATTAAAAAAGTGTATTGTAAAGTGATTAAGCTTTCAAACAATGAGTTGAGAGAATTTGACCAGGATTATGATACTCATTTTAAACAATTATTGAATCGTAATCCTGTTACTTCATGGACAGAAGACTTGCCTATTAGAGACGATTATAAAATGCACTCAACAGAAATTATGATCAAGGGTTTACCATTAGGTGCTTATGCATTATTTGTTTCTGAAAGTCAAAATTTTGAAAAAGATAACTATACAACTCTTTCGCTTTTTAATGTATCTAATTTAGCCTATATCGCTTCGTTAGGTCAACATGGAAAAGAGTCTGGGCTCTATGTAGTCAATAGAGATAGTGGTGAGCCAATTAGCGGTGCAACCATTAAATCATGGATTACACCTTATGATTATAACACGCGAAAACATGGTTATAAAGAGGGTAATAGCTATACAACAGATATAAATGGGTATTCGAAACTTTTAACCGATATTCAACAGGCTGGTTATTTATTTGAAGTGGCAAAGAATGATGATCATTTATTTATACAAGATTATTTATCACTTTATGATCAGAGTATACCCAATACAATTACAGATAGAACTTTCTTTTTTACTGATAGAAGTATGTATAGACCTGGCCAAACTATTTATTTTAAAGGGATCATGGTTCAAACAAAAGGTGCTGAACAAAATCAACATCAAATTTTAAAAAATAGAAAAACAACCGTCAGCTTGATGGATGTGAACTATCAATTAGTGAAGCAACAAGAGTTTATAACCAATGAGTTTGGGTCGTTTTCAGGAACCTTTATTGCACCAGAAGGTTTGCTAACAGGCATGTTTCATATTCAAGGTGAAGGAGGTCAATCATACTTTAATATTGAAGAATATAAACGTCCAAAGTTTGAAGTCAATTTTGATACACTCAAATCAACTTTTAAGTTGAACGATATCATTCAATTAACAGGGAGAGCTAAAGCCTATGTAGGTAATGCAATTGATGGCGCTACAGTAAAATATCGTGTAACGCGTCAAGCACGGTTTCCTTATTATTGGTGTTTCTATCGGTGGGGTCAACCTGCTAGTGCCATTATGGAAATTGAACATGGTATAACAACAACAAAATCGGATGGTAGTTTTGAAATTTCATTTAAGGCAATTCCAGATGAAAGTATTGATAAAAATACCATGCCAATTTTTGATTATCATATAGAAGCCGATATTACAGATTTAAATGGTGAAACAAGAACAGGTATTTCAGATATTTCAGTATCTTATCAAGCTCTTATAGTAAGTATCGAAGCGCCACAAGTAAATAATATCGACTCCTTTGAACATTTGGTAATTCATACAAAAAATTTGAGTGAAAATTTTATTGAAACTTCAGTTACCCTTACTTGTAAAAAATTGAAATCGCCTTCGAAAACTTATCGTTCAAGATTATGGCAAAAGGTTGAAATTAATCATATTCCGGAAATAGAATTTAGAAAGAATTTGCCTTTAGATGAATATAATAATGAGAATGATTATTTACAATGGCCTGAAGAAAAAACAGTTTGGACCAAAACATTTCAATCAACAAAGGATGGAAAAATAGCTGTTCAAAATACCAAGTATGATGAAGGTTGGTATATGATTGAAGCGAAATCACTTGACAAGTTTGGAGAACAAGTGATCGATAAAAAATATATTCGACTGAGTTCGTTTTCAAATCCAATGGCGCTTCCTAATGATCATTTATTAGTGACTGATATAAAGATAGTCGCTCAACCGGGCGAATCGGCGAAACTAGGAATCAGTGTGCCTTTTGAAAAAGTAAATTTATTGTATCGAGTAAGTAATTCGAAAACCAATGCCCAATGGTTAATGCTATCTAAAACCAAAAAGTTTGAGTATAAAGTAACCGAGGCTGAGCGTGGAGGATTTTATATGAATGCGATGTATATTAAAAATAATAGATGGTATCAGGTTGAACGATTTATTAGCGTGCCATGGACAAATAAACAATTAGCCATATCCTTAGAAACGTTTAGAGATAAAATTTTACCAGGCAGTGAGCAAGAATGGAAATTGAAAATAACAGGTTCAAATAAAGAAAAAGTAAGTGCTGAACTTTTAGCCACTATGTATGATGCAAGTTTAGATGCCTTTAGCCCACATCGTTTTAATGGTTTAGATTTATTTAATAATAGTAGCAATCGAATCATTTGGAATGCGATGAGTAATTTTATTTCTCAAATGGGACGACCAGTTTATTATCCTCAAGGCAAATCATTTAGACCTTACGAAAAATCTTATTTTATATTGAATTGGTCAGGTTTAGTGCAGGATAGGCATTATTATCCTTGGCGAAATACTCTATCAAAATCCATGAGAGGTGGCGATGCGCCAATGATGGTAGAAGCCATGGATGCTGTGCAAGAATCAGCACCAATGGCAACTAAAGCAATTATGGCCAATGGCACAGTGGGTATAAGAAATGAAAGAGAATCGAGTGATGAAGAATTGTCGAATGGTCAATCATCAAAAACAAAGGGAAGCTCATTTTCAACCAACAGTATTCAACTCCGGTCAAATTTTTCTGAAACGGCTTTCTTTTTTCCAGATTTACATACCGATGCTGAAGGGAATATAATTTTAAAATTTAAAGCACCTGATGCACTCACCAAATGGAAATTATTAGCATTCGGTCATACACAAGATTTAAAGTCGAGTTTACTTACCAATACTGCTGTTACACAAAAAGATTTAATGATAGTACCTAATACTCCTCGATTTTTTAGAGAAGGTGATAAGATGGTATATAGTGCCAAGGTAACTAATTTGAGTGATAGAGATTTAGATATAAAGGCCATGTTACAATTGTTTGATGGCATGACTGAAGAACCTATTGATATCAATTTTGCTAATAAAAATACGACTGTTTCGTTGGCATTAAAAAAGGGAGAAAGTAAATCCGTCTCTTGGAATATAGAAATACCCAATGGATTTACAAATCCAGTGATGGTTAAAACGTATGCAGTTGGAAGAGGCGCAAATTTTCAAGATGTGAGAGCAGAGTTTTCTGATGGTGAACAGAATATGGTTCCGGTTTTATTGAATAGTATGTTGGTGACAGAAACCTTGCCTTTGCCCGTAAGAACCAATTCAACAAAAGAATTTAAGTTTGAAAAATTACTGAATTCTAAATCATCAAAAACTTTAAGAAACTATAATCTAACGCTTGAGTATACCAGTAATCCAGCATGGTATGCTATTCAAGCTTTACCGTATTTAACCGACTATCCTTATGAATGCGCAGAGCAAACATTTAACCGTTATTATGCAAATGTATTGGCAACTCATATTGCTAATTCAACGCCAAAAATCAAAGAAATATTTAGCAAATGGGAATCAACAACTGCAGAAGGTAGCAAACCGCTTGCCTCAAATTTGAGTAAAAATCAAGAATTAAAATCAGCACTATTACAAGAAACTCCTTGGGTTTTAGATGCAAAGAATGAAGAAGATCAAAAAAGAAATATTGCTACTTTGTTCAATTTAAATCGAATGAGTAAAGAACTAGAGCGCACAACACGTGAGCTTGAATTGATGCAAACGCCTAATGGTGGTTTTACCTGGTTTAAGGGTATGCCTGATGATAGATATATGACCCAATACATTATAACAGGAATTGGAAGATTAATGCATTTAAAAATTGACGAAGTTGGTGAGCCACATATGATGACGATTGTTGAAAAAGCAATTCCTTATTTAGATGCGCGAATTAAAGAAGATTATGATGAACTTGTGAAAAATAAAGTGAATTTAGAGATGTATTTCCCTAATCAAATACAAATTCAATATTTATATTTAAGAAGCTTCTTTTTAAATTCGGATATTACATCGGATGCAAATAAAGCATTCAATTATTTTAAAGAAAGAGCTAAATTTAATTGGCTCGGACAAAACAAATATATGCAAGGCATGTTGGCTTTGGCATTGCATAGATATGGAGATAAAACTATTCCAAGGAATATCATTCAATCACTTCGAGAAAATGCAATTCATAATGAAGAGATGGGTATGTATTGGAAGGATTTAGGTAGTAGCTATTGGTGGTACGAAGCACCCATTGAAGCACAAAGTATTTTAATTGAAGCCTTTAAGGAAGTTGCCTTGAGTGAAGACGAAGTAGATGAATTAAAAATCTGGTTATTAAAAAATAAGCAAACGCAAAACTGGAAAACCACCAAAGCAACTGCCGATGCTTGTTACGCTTTATTGCTTAACGGAACCTATTGGTTAAGTAGTAACCCTGAGGTGAATATTAGTTTAGGGAATAAAAAAATTAATTCAAGTAGTCAACAGCAAGAAGCTGGAACAGGTTATTTTAAAAAGAGTTTTACTGCTGAAGATATTGACCCTGCAATGGGAAAAATTCGCGTAGAGGTTAGAGCTGAAAAAGGAAGTTTAGGTTCAGGTGTAAAATCAACCACATGGGGCGCGGTGTATTGGCAGTATTTTGAAAATCTAGATAAAATCACTTCATCTGAAACACCGTTGAGTTTAAAAAAGCAATTATTCATTGAGCGCAATTCAGACAAAGGACCTGTTTTAATTCCAATTTCAAATAATGAAGTTTTAAAAGTAGGCGATAAAGTGAAAGTGCGTATTGAACTTCGGGTTGATAGAGAGATGGAATATGTGCACATGAAAGATATGAGGGCAGCTTGTTTTGAGCCAATCAATGTTTTGAGTGGATATCATTATCAGGGTGGATTGGGGTATTATGAATCAACAAAAGATGCATCTACTAATTTCTTTTTTAATTGGTTGCGAAAGGGCACTTATGTATTTGAGTATCCAATGTTTGTAACCAATAAAGGTGATTTTTCGAATGGCATTGCTACAATCCAATGTATGTATGCACCAGAGTTTAGCAGTCATAGCGAAGGCATAAGGGTAAATGTAAAATAGAGAAAGGGGGATTCTAATTTTGATTTGATTCAGAAACTTCATCTTTATTGAAGTATTGTTGAATTCAATCTACTTTGAAAATTTGTATTACATTTATCCCATAATAAATACAAAGAATGAAAAAACTAGTTTTCAGCTTTAGTTTCATTTTAATGTCAACACTTTCTTTTTCACAAAACATGAAAAAAGACAGCGCTACGATGAAACAAATCTCTAATCATATTCTTACCAATTATCAATGCTATCAAGATCTACGCTATTTATGTAAACATATTGGACATCGAATTAGCGGTTCGCAGCAAGCAGAGCAAGCAGTGGCTTGGGGAAAAGCAACATTAGATAAAATTGGATGCGACCGTGTTTTTTTACAAGAGGTTATGGTGCCGCATTGGGTAAGAGGTGAAGAAGAAGGATATCTTATTGTGAAAGGGAAAAAAACAGTCATTCCAATTATGTCGTTAGGCAATGCGGTTGGAACAGGTGAAAAGGGAATCACAGCGAGTATTTTAAAAATTAATCATATTGATGAATTAAAGCGATTGACTGAAAAGGATGTAAAAGGTAAGATTGTGTTTTATAATTTTAGATTTGACCAAACCGTTGTAAATACATTTGAAGGTTATGGACCTTGTGTGTATTACCGTTGGGGTGCTCCAAGTGAGGCAAGTAAATTAGGTGCGATTGGTGTAATGATACGTTCTGTATCCACTGCCTACGACAATAAACCTCATACCGGTAGTATTGCTTATAATAAAGATCATCCTTCAATTCCGGCCGTAGCCATTTCAAATGATGCTGCCGATGAATTAGAAAAATTGATGAATACGAATAAAGATGTTTCGATGTTTATGCGCACAACCTGTCAAATGCTCAGTGATGTAAAATCGTATAATGTAGTTGCTGAAATTAAGGGGACTGAAAAGCCAGAAGAAATTATTTGTTTTGGAGGTCATCTCGATTCATGGGATATTGGCGAAGGTGCGCATGATGATGGTGCAGGTGTGGTGCAAGCTATTGAGGTACTACGTGTATTTAAAGAACTTGGTATTAAACCTAAACGAACTATACGCGCTGTACTTTTTATGAATGAAGAAAATGGATTACGTGGCGCAAAAAGATATGCCGAATTAGCAGAGCTGAATCATGAAAAACATATACTCGCCATTGAAAGTGATGCAGGTGGTGCAACCCCTTATGGGTTTTCGATGGAGATGGACAAGGCATTGCGTGATAAAGTGAAAACATGGTCGGCATTATTTTTACCTTATAATGTTCATAGCTTTGATAAAGAAGGTGGTGGTGCAGATATTGGTCCATTGAAAAGAAAGTTTGGAACACCCGTAATGGAATTACTACCCGATTCGCAACGCTATTTTGATATGCACCATAGTGCGAATGATGTGTTTGAAAATGTACATCGTCGCGAGTTATCATTAGGAGCCATTGCTATGAGCCATATGGTTTATTTAGTGAGTATGTATGGTTTGTAATTTTTGAGCGAGAAAGATCATAATTTTTAGATGATGAATTTCTCATACAATACATTCTCGTCTATATTTGTGCCATGCAGATTTATTTAGAAAACTACTTTGGTAAAGAACAAATTATAAAAATCGACCCCTTAGCGAAAGCGGGTTCAGATCGTCAGTATTATCGTGTTCACCTTCAAGATCAAACTTATATTGCTTGTGAAAGTAAAAATCTAGAAGAGAATGAAACCTTTTTTTATTTTACGAGTTTTTTTTCAAGTCATCAAATTCCGGTTCCTGCATTAATTGATATTCATGTTGATCGATCAAAATATATTTTACAAGATCTTGGCACTTCATCTCTTTTAGATTTAATTCAACTAGAAGGACATACTGAATCGGTTAAACAAATTTATAAACATGCCCTTTCAAATTTGGTTGCGATGCAAATTGCAGGTGGCGAAAAACTTGATTTTAGTCAATGTTATGCAGCCTCTGCATTTGATAAAAATGCGGTGTTGGCAGATTTGAATTATTTTAAATATTACTTTTTAGACTTAAATAAAATCAATTATAATAAAGCTTTACTGAATGACGAATTTGAAAAATTAGCTGCAAGAATTGGAAGTATCGAGCCGCAATTATTTATGTTCAGAGATTTTCAAGGAAGAAATATTATGATAAAAGAGGGTCAGCCATTTTTTATTGATTATCAAGGTGGCATGAAAGGACCTCTGCAATATGATATTGCCTCACTTTTATGGCAAGCAAAAGCACAGTTACCAACTTCAGGGAAACAAGAACTTTACACCCACTATAAGAATGAGCTTAAGAATAAAATAAGCTTTAATGAAACTTTATTTGATTCGAATTATTCGTTACTCGTTCTCATTCGACTTTTGCAAGTGCTTGGTGCGTATGGTTTACGTGGCATGATTGAAAAGCGTCATCATTTTCTATCAAGTATACCTTTAGGATTGGAGAATGTGTTTGAGTGGCGATCAACTTATTCGTTAAATGAATTTCCAATTTTAGAAAAGATATTAGTAGAGATGGAATCGGGCAATTTGAAATCTAAATTTCAAGAACCTGTGAGTAGCTCGCCAAATTTAGAATCAATACCAAAATTAAAAATTCTTGTCCAAAGTTTTTCATTTAAAAAAGGTTTGCCCGATGATGAAAGTGGTAATGGTGGTGGTTATGTTTTTGATTGTAGAGGTATCTTAAATCCGGGTAGATTTGATGAGTATAAGAAATTAACAGGTCGTGATCAGCCAGTGATTGATTTTCTTGAATCGGAAACTAAGATGGGCGATTTTTTAAAGCATACGCAAAACATAGTCGACATTTCAGTTAATGATTATATAAGTCGTGGTTTTGAAAATTTGCAAATTAGTTTTGGTTGCACGGGTGGGCAACATCGTTCGGTATATTGTGCAGATGCGATGGCTAAATATTTAAAACAAAAATATAAGGTTGAAGTAGAAGTAAGGCATGTAGTTCAGGATGCGAAGAATTGGGTGAATTAAGATTTTCATCTCCACTTTAAATAAATTAAATATTAGTTCTTAAAATTTAATTCCAAGATTTAAACCAAAGGCTCTGAATCCTAAGGCCTTGAATTTATCACTAATTGAACCTCCGTTTGCATTGATTGTATAATCAATATTTCTAAATGAATAAGTGTTTTGTTTAAAATCGTATAAGATAGTTCCTAATTCATATTGATCATTTACGCTTAAGGTTTCTGATGTTTTAATATCAAGTTTGCCGTTACTAACACCATAATGAAAGCCTACAATAAACCAATCTAAAGTAACTATCGGACCTGAAATAAATTGTGAACCTATCATAATACCTCCGATGTATGAATTAAATGTTCCAACTGCATTAATTTTTTGCGCCTTATTATTATCGTCTGTGTAATCAATGGGTATATCTAAACTCATACTTCTAAATCTACCATAAGGTGCAAAATAGAACCCATTGCCAGCATGTTTTGGATAGAATCTGAATTCAGGGGTAATTGAAATGCTAGATACTTTCCATGCAGGGAAATCAGGTAATTCGCCACCTGTATTAAATATATCATCAAGTGGCATTTTAAATGGTACAGAACCTTTTGGCATATAACGCAACCCACATGCAACAGAAATTTTATTTCCTAGAACTCGCTCATATTGTAAAGCAATATTTCTTAATACCAATGAGGTCAAATTTAATTTAACTAAATTTGGTTTAGCCATAGGATCATAATCAGATTCACTTCGGCTTCGTCCTCCTGTAGCTCTTTGAGAAAATAATGCAGTTGTTATTGCAATGGAAAAGATTGCAAGTAAAATAGTAGTTTTCATATTGCTTAATTAGTATTTTATTAAAAATACGAATTAATTATTCGGATAAAAGTTTCTAATTTAATTTATCCCAAACTTATGAGTTTTGTGAAAACATTGCCAAACGCTTATATGTTGGTTATAAAAAATAAAGTTGCAATATGTTCGGCTTTGTTGGTATCGAAGCTTAGGAAAAAAGCGTTGGCGTACCAACAAATAATTAGTAGGATTGTCGCAAGTTTTATTCTCACTTTTTGTTGATGTATGAACAAAATGAAATCGAATCAAAATAGTTTATGCGAAACTAAAGTCCATGAGCTCGATAAAATAGTTTGTTAGCGAAGAAGAGGCTGACCGAGAATTTTTTTAATAGTAATTAGAATTGGCTAAAAGGCATTTCCTCTCCAATACATACCCGAGAGCCCTTATATTCTCGGTCAGCCTCAAGAACACCAAGAAAGGCAGAATATCCATTTTATGCTAAATTAAAAATCACAAGTAAAAAAGACTAAAGCACTTCAATTGCTTTGCTGTATAGACTGTTGAAAATTTTGGAAACAAAAAGAACTTTATTAGTTGTTTATTTACGAATTTGCGAATTAAATTTTGAATACAGAACAAATGAAAATAAAGGAGAAAATTAGCATCAACGAATTTGATGGTAAACGCTTTCAAATTCGACTTATTGAGCCAAATGACAATAAAAAAGCTGTTTTAACTCACTATTTACATAACATTCATAATGGTGTTTCAAAGCACTACAAAAAAGATGCTTTAAAGATTTTACAAGAATATATTGAGTATAAAGAAGAAGATGAAAATGTTTCAATGGTTGCAGAGGAAGCTCTTCAGCAACTACTTTTTGAAGTTGAAAATGTCCCATTCCCAACACCTAAAAATTATACTTTTAAATTTATAGACCTATTTGCAGGGATTGGTGGTTTCAGACTTGCAATGCAAAATCTTGGAGGTAAGTGTGTATTTACAAGTGAGTGGGATAAAGAGGCGCAAAAAACATATAAAGCAAATTTTGGAGAAATCCCATTTGGCGATATTACCAAACCACAAGTCAAAAACTATATTCCAGACAATTTCGATTTGTTGTGTGCAGGTTTTCCTTGTCAAGCATTTTCAATTGCTGGGAAGCGAGGCGGATTTGACGACACAAGGGGAACATTGTTTTTTGATGTAGCAGAAATTATTAAAAAACATAAACCAAAAGCAATTTTTCTTGAGAACGTAAAAGGTCTTAGAAGCCATGATAAAGGCAGAACATTGGAAACCATATTAAATGTTTTGCGTAACGAACTTGACTATTTCGTTCCTGAACCTCAAATTATCAACGCTAAAAATTTTGGTGTTCCACAACATCGTGAGCGAATTTATATTATAGGTTTTCGCAAGGACACAGGAATAACAACATTTGAATATCCAGAACCAATAAAGAAAAAAGTAAAATTTGCAGACATAAAGGAAAAGAAAGTTCCCGCAACAAAATACTATTTATCAACTCAATATGTGCAGACATTAGTTAATCATAAAGCAAGACACGAAGGTAAAGGAAATGGTTTTGGTTATGCAATTATTCCTGACAATGGAATTGCGAACGCAATTGTGGTTGGTGGAATGGGGCGAGAAAGAAACTTAGTTTACGATCACAGAATTATAGATTACACTCCGACCACTCATATCAAAGGAACTGTAAATCGTGAGGGAATTAGAAAAATGACACCTAGAGAATGGGCAAGACTACAAGGCTTTCCCGACAAATATGTAATACCTGTTGCAGATGCTTCAGCTTACAAACAATTCGGGAACTCAGTGGCTGTACCAGCAATACAAGAAACTGCAACTAAGATTTTAGAACTAATTGGAATTACAAATGCTTACAGGAAATAAAGGCGAATGGAGTGAAATATATGCTCTGTTTAAATTGCTTGGAGACAAACAATTGTTTGCTGGAGATGCAGACCTAAACAAAGTTGAAGAACTTTTTTATCCCATAATTAAAATCATTCGAAATGAAAGTGGCGAACATTATGAGTATGAAATAAATGGTGATCTAGTAATTATCTCTGGAGGTAAAGAAGTATTAAGAGTTTCAGTAAATACATTTTCAGAGCAGGCTTCAAAATTGTTAACTAAAATAAAAGGTGAGAAAGGAACATTCAGCATTCCCGAAGTTGAGCTATTTATGACATCAATAAATTGTCAAACACTAAAAGAAAAATCAACTTCTAAAACTGATATACAAATTGTTATTTATGACCAAAGGATAAGTCAAGCTGCAGAACTAGGTTTTAGTATAAAATCTCAAGTTGGCAATGATTCAACACTTTTAAACGCAGGTAAAACCACCAATTTTATTTATCAAATTTTGGGCTTCAATGCGACACCAAAAGAAATACAAGAAATTAACGAAATTGACACTAAAAGTAAAATTAAAGACAGAATTAAAGCAATTAAAAATCAAGGCGGAAAATTCAAGTTTGCAACACTAGAAAATATCATTTTCAAAAATAATTTAGTACTAATTGATAGTTTACTGCCAAACATTCTAGCTGAAATCATCACGACATTTTTTACAACATCATTAAGTTCAACAAAAGACCTAACCGACAGCATCAATAAGGCAAATCCTTTGGATTACGACACTCAATATGCACATACATTTTACGACTATAAAATTAAAAGATTCTTAACGGATGTAGCTTTAGGAATGACTCCTTCAAAGGTTTGGACTGGTATTTACAATGCTACAGGTGGGTATTTAATCGTAAAAGAGAACGGCGATGTTTTGTGTTATCATATTTATAATAGAAACCAATTCGAGGACTATTTATTTTCTAACACAAAACTTGAGACAGCAAGTAGTACAAGACACGAATTTGGCAAATTATACGAAATAAATGGACAATTTTATATTAAATTAAATTTGCAAATAAGGTTCACATAGATACTGATGTTTTTATGCTACTAAATCACAAGAATGATTGGGCGCTTTTCCCCCATCTAGCGTTTCCCTCAAACTATCCAGGTTACAAATCTTTACGCATTATAACTTTCAACAAAATTTCATTATATCTATCTGGCTTTAAATAAAATTTATGCATCATCATTTAAAGAAAATCAATATAGAAGTTTAATATTTTCAAATCACGAAAAGTGAGTCTCAACTCTATATAAAATAAAAAAAACTCAACCTATCTGATTGAGTTTTTTTAAAAAAGATTTAATAAAGGATTAGAATTTAAATCCAAGATTTAAACCAAAGGCTCTAAATCCTAAGGCACTGAAATTTCCGCTAATTGAACCTCCATTTGCATTCACCGTATAATCAATATTATTAAATGTGTTGGCACTATTTTTAAAATCTTGTAAATCAGCTCTCAATTCAGATTGATCATTGGCACTTAAAGTTTGGGTTGTTTTAATATCAAGTTTGCCACTTGTAACGCCATATTGGAATCCAACTATAAACCAATCTAAAGTAACCATAGGTCCTAAATTAAATTGTGAACCAATCATAATACCACCGATATAAGAATTGAAATTTCCTGTTGCATTAATTTTTTGTGCTTTATTAAAATCGTCTGTATAATCAACAGGTAAATCTAAACTCACACTTCTATATCTAAAATAAGGTGCTAAATAGAATCCTTTACCTGCATGTTTTGGATAAAATCTGAATTCAGGAGTAATGGCTAAGCTACTTGCTTTCCAAGCCGAAAAATCAGATGAGTCACCACCTGATGTTACAATATCATCAAGCGTATTGGTAAATGGAACAGAACCATTCGGCATAAAACGAACACCACAAGCAACTGAAATTTTGTTGCCTAAAACACGCTCATATTGTAAAGCGATGTTTCGATAAGCGAGTGAACTTAAATTCAATTTTACAATATTCGGTTTTGCCATCGGATCATAACCTGAATCTCCTCGACTTCTACCGCCTGCTACACCTTGAGCAAATAAAGTTGACATTGACGCCATCATAATGAAAGCGAATAAAATAGTTTTTTTCATATTATGTATATTTTTATTTTGGCAAAGATAGGATTTAATTATTCAGATATAAATGGTCGTTTTTAATTATTTTCTATATCGAGAAGCAATACCCATGGCGTTATAAACAAACTCCTGTGCCTTTTCTCTCACATTTAATTTTTGAATCAATTTATTTTCTGCTGTTGGATACGTGCGATTTGAAAGAAAAATAAAAACAATATCATTTTGAGGATCAGCCCAAACACAAGTGCCTGTAAATCCTTGATGACCAAATGTTGATAAGGAGGCATTATCGGCACAAGGACTTGATTTCGCTGATGATGGCTCAGGCTTATCAAAACCTAACCCTCTGCGACTGATAAATGAATTTCGAGCGGTGAATAAATCAACTGTCGACTTTTGTAAATAACGTTTGCCTTTATAGGTTCCTGAATTTAAAAGCATTTGAAATATGATGGCTAAATCGTTGGCCGAAGTAAATAAACCAGCATGACCCGAAATGCCACCAAACATCGCAGCACCCATATCATGTACATAACCTTGTATGGTTTGATGTCTGAAATAATCATCATATTCAGATGGCGCAACTTCTTTTCCGGGTAAGTTTTTTTTCGGTAAATAAGCGGTGCTTGTAAGTCCTAGCGGCTTGTAAAATTCTTCATGCACATATTCTGCCAACGATTTATTGGTGATACGTTCAACCATTTTTTGAAGGATAATAAAATCTAAATCGCTATAAACATATCGACCTCTATTTTCAAGTGGCGAATATATTATACGTTTCCACATGGTATCAATCCATTCACGATTCATGTATAAATTGGGAGCAACCTTCACATTATATTTACCACTTTCGGTTTTACTATAAATATCGTTTCGAGGATATTTTAAACTATCTAAGGTTTCTTTATAAAATGGAATCCATGATTTTAAACCAGCTTGATGTGTGAGGATATCTTTAATTTTTAAATATTCTTTATCTGTGCCTTTTGTAATTGGAAGATATTTTCCTAAGTAATCATTCAAATTAATTTTTCCTTGCTCATAAAGTTTCATCACAGCCAATGTAGTAGATGCCACTTTAGTAATGGAGGCAATATCATACACTGTATTAATGTCTACTGAATTTTTTCGCTCTTGGGTTAAATAGCCAAAAGGCTTATCGTAAAAAACTTTACCTTCTTTAGCCACTAAAATTCGGCAACCCGGAAAAGCACCTGTTTGAATCGCATTTTTTATAAAATTATCAAGCTTATCTAATTCATCATTATTAATGCCTAATGCGTTTGGACTAATACAACATTCAAGTGCAAGATCTGTATTAAAAGATTTTGGTTCAACCACTAATTTTGTATTGAACACATCTTTATTTTGTTTAATAAATTTTGAGCTATCTACTACCTCACCGAGGTTGGTTGTTAATGAAACAATACCATCACCCGCTTTATAATTTACACAAACAGTTACAGGCAATTTACCTTTTGCTTTAAGTTGACCTGTTATAATTTTTGCTGCAGCAATTTGTGTTTCTTCAGCTTCATCATAGGCAATTAAAATGCCTTCATTATCACAAAAATTTTTAACCGCATATGGATTTCCAAAAAGCACAGTGATCGCTTTTTTTGTTTTCATAATTTCGCGAATTAGGAATAATTCATTTTGATCGAGTCCAAAATTCTGAGTTGGATAACCCGTCATATTGTGAACACCCAATACAATGGCCTCTTCGGATTTTAGTTTTTTCAAAAACTCTTTCGCCTCTTTTTCTGTTGTTGAAGGCGCAAACATTATTTTTTTAATACCTGCATCTTGTAATGATTTTGAAAATGCATTTTCAGATGAAGTGCCGACGCCAATATAAGTGGTATTTTTTGTGGCATTGCGTTTGATTTTGTCAATAATCAAATTAGGATCATTTAATAAGGTAATGGCCGCTTCCGCAATTTGTTTTCGTAATGGCGAAACATATGTATTGAGGTCTTCATTAATATTTTCAGTTTTAATTGGAGAAAATTTATTTAGACCAGCATTAAATTTAGCTTCAAGAATTTTTTTTACACTTTCAGCTAATCGAGCTTCCGTCAATTTTCCATTCATTAAAGCGGATCTAATTTTTTCGATGCCTGTTGGTACATCTTGCGAAAATAAAAGGATATCATTACCTGCCATAAATGCTTTCAAATCAATTTCACCCGGCGAATAATATTTGGCCACGCCTTGCATATTTAATGCATCGGTAATAATAAGTCCGGTGAAACCCATTTTTTGTTTCAATAATTGGGTGATTGTTTTATCTGATAAAGTACTCGGTGTATGCTCACGATTATCGAGGGCGGGTATCTGTAAATGAGCAATCATAATAGATTGAATGCCATCTCGAATTAATTTATTAAAAGGATAAAATTCTAATGATTCAAGTTGTGAAATTGATTTTTTAATTTCAGGTAGATCTTTATGTGAATCAACATCAGTATCGCCATGACCAGGAAAATGTTTAGCACAAGCAATTACACCATTATCCTGCAAGCCACGCATATATTGAATACCATAATTTGCAACCTTGTATTTGTTTTCTCCAAACGAACGAAAATTAATAACAGGATTATTAGGATTATTATTTACATCAATCACCGGAGCAAAATCGATATGAACACCCATTCGTCTGCATTGATTGGCAACCGCACTCGCCATCTTATAAACCAATAAACTATCTTGCATTGCTCCCATCATTAACTGACGAGGAAAATCGCGCACGCCGGTTAAACGCATACCTAATCCCCATTCGGCATCCATACCAATTAACAAAGGAACTTTTGATTTCGTTTGAAATAAATTACATTGTTCAGCCTGCGCAGAGGGAGTGCCTTGCATAAAAATAACACCACCAATGCCATTTTCTTTAATTAATTTTTCAATTAAGACTTGATTGTATTTTTCACCGCCCGAATAGGCAGCGATCATAAATAGCTGACCAATTTTTTGAGTTAGGGTAAGTGAATTATAAACGCTATCGACCCAGATATTTTTTTCTGAGGCAAGTGAAGGTAATTTTACACTTGTATTGGCAGTTTGCGCATAGGTGTATGAATAACAGAAAATGAATGAAAACAAAAACAAAAAAATCTTTTGAACCATGTGGAGGGGATTTGCCCAAATTTAGTTTTTATTGTTGATTCATCGAAGAACTCAACAATTTACCTCTTATAAATGAGGGTGTTTAACACATAGTTTATATTCTTTTAAATTTTGATAAAAAATTGGGTCTGTTTCAGAATAAGAAAATAATGAATTGAATGATGATGATGGTATTAAAAGTTTTACATTTGAAAAAAAATAAAAATGAAAAAATTACTCGTCTCTCTACTTTTTAGCTTGAGTTTAATGTCGGTACTTGCTCAATCAAGCAGTTCAATTTCAGGGGAAAGAGCAACTAAAAAAGATTTCGGTAAAAATATACTCGCGTTTAATCCAATGCATTTAATTGCAAGCGATTTTGTTGGCGTTGGACTTTCGTATGAACGTTTGGTAAATGATTATTTAGGTTTGAAAGTACCTGTTATGGTTGCCATTAATAATAATTATTTTAATATTGGTTTGGAAGCAAAATTATATCCTACAAAAAATAAAGGAGCGGTTAAATATGCTATTGCACCCACCATTATGGTCGGCATAGGTGAAAATAAATGGACTGAGCGTGTTTATAATGGTAATGGATATTATGTTTTAAAAAACTTTACAGAGCCAGCTTCGCATGTTGGATTTTTATTAAATCAAACATTGAATGTAACGGTTTCGCGTCAATTTTATATAGGTTTAGATGGAGGGATTGGAATTAACTATTATGATGAAAAGGTAAAGTATAATAATTATAATAATTCCAATTTAAGTTTTGCGGCTCAATTACATGTTGGCTTAGGCTATCGTTTCTAATTCGAAGAGCCGAGGCAATAGATTTTCAAAAGAACAAGCCATCAATAATTTTTTCTGAAATCAATCTGATTTTTAGTGGTTAAAAAGAAAGCAAGCTCAACATTTTTTCAAAAAGTTAAACGGTTTTTCCTTTTTCTTGTCATTGCGAATTTGGTGTTTATTGTATTGACTAAATGGATTAATACGCCAATTACAACAGTTATGGTAGGCTCGCTTTTAAAAGGCAATGGTTTGTCGAGAGATTATATCAGTTTCGATGAAATGGGTAAGAATTGTAAGTTGGCTGTGATTTGTAGTGAAGATCAATTGTTTCCTGATCATAATGGATTTGATTGGAGTGCCATTAAAAAGGCGATGGAATACAATCGTAATCCTAAACATAAAAAAACAAGAGGAGCAAGCACCATTTCGCAGCAAACCGCAAAAAATGTTTTTCTTTGGAATGGCCGCGATTGGTTTAGAAAGGGTTTAGAGGTTTATCATACATTTATGATAGAATTGATTTGGCGAAAAAAGCGAATTTTAGAAACCTATTTAAATATTGCTGAAATGGGGAAGGGTATATTTGGTATTCAGGCTGCTGCACAATACTATTATCATAAAGATGCTAAAAATTTAACCAAGTCTGAAGCAGCGTGGATTGCTTCAATACTACCTAATCCAATTGTATATAGTATCGAAAAGCCATCATCTAATATCATTCGACGTCAGAGGTGGATATTATCACAAATGAATAATTTAGAGGATGACCCAGAAATTATGAAATTGATAAATTAAAATTACCTTCGCACAACCTTAATTATTCATCATTAAAACACGAGAATAAAATTATGAAAATAGCTGTAGTAGGTGCTACCGGATTAGTGGGCACCAAAATTTTGCAAGTACTAAAAGAACGAAATTTTCCTGTTACAGAATTAATACCTATAGCATCTGAAAAATCAATTGGCAAAGAAGTTGAGTATGATGGCAAAAAGTATAAAGTCGTTTCGTATCAAGATGCGATTGCCATGAAGCCTGCCATCGCTATTTTTTCGGCAGGTGGAAATACATCCTTACAATTGGCGCCTTTATTTGCAGCGGCTGGTATAATAGTAATAGATAATTCATCGGCCTGGCGAATGAATGAAAACAATAAATTGGTTGTTCCTGAAGTCAATGGTGATGTGTTGACAACGAATGATAAAATTATTGCCAATCCAAATTGTTCAACCATTCAAATGGTAATGGTTTTAAAGCCTTTACATGATGCATATAAAATTAAACGTGTTGTGGTTTCAACTTATCAATCGGTAACAGGCACAGGGGTTAAAGCGGTTGAGCAATTACATAACGAAAGGAATCAAATTGATGGAGAAAAGGTTTATCCTTATAAAATTGATATGAATATCATACCGCAAATTGATGTATTTACCGAAAATGGATATACCAAGGAAGAGATGAAAATGGTGAATGAGACGAAGAAAATTATGCATGATGATTCGATTTTAGTAACGGCTACCTGTGTACGTTTGCCGGTAATGGGCGGGCATAGTGAGAGTGTGAATATTGAATTTGAAAATGAATTTGATTTAGATAAAGTGAAGTCTTTATTAAGCGAATTTGAAGGAATTACGGTGGTTGATGATATTCAAAATTTACGTTATCCAATGCCATTAGATGCACATGATAAGGATGATGTTTTTGTTGGTCGTATTCGAAGAGATGAAACTCAACCTAAGACATTAAATTGTTGGATTGTTTCTGATAATTTAAGAAAAGGTGCTGCAACCAATGCCATTCAAATAGCAGAATACTTGTTGAATAAGGGGATGGCATAAATCTAGTTGGAAATAGAATAGTTTTTGTTTCTTGGCTTAATATGCAAAAGAGGCTTTTTAAAAGATGATATTTTAGGTTGCTTCAAGCAACAAAATAAAGCTACGAAGCGAAAAACGCTTCGCAGAACAGCAGACTTGTAGGCAGCATTATTTTTAATCCTGAAGGGATTAAATGTCTATAGAAATTAATGTCATAAAGGGTTCTACCCAGAAAGGGTCGCATAAAATTTCACATTCAAGATATGAATCCTTCAATCTATTCTTATCAGTTGGGTACTTACGTAAACGATAATTAAAAGTCCTTTTTTGTTGACACGAAAAATAATCTATTAATTAACGAATGATCACAATAGTCTCCACTTCTCCCAAATGAGAAGAATATCATTCAATGCATGATAATTTTTAGCGTATAACCAATCTAAATGTTCTTTATTATCTTTTGGAATATCGAAATTTTGAATGACTGGATAGACATCTAAAAGTTGGGGTTTTAATTTTGGAAATTGAGGATCACTATAGCCAACAAAGGTTTTGTCGCCTTCAAGTACAAGAAACATATTTAAAAAATAACTTGATTTATTTCGAACAAACCAGATCAGAATAGGTGAAAATAAAATGAAAAACAAAGCGAATAAAATATCAACCATACGTTTATTTCGTTTCGAAGTTGAGGTGGTGATAGAATAAATAAGTTCAGTGGTATACAAATCGCCTGCAGTGTTTTTACTATTACTTCCTATTATACTATCTGTGCCAACACTATGTATTTTATACTCTAGTTGATTTCCACAATTTTGTAAGCTTTCAATAATTTGTTTAAAGCTTAAATGATGTTGTGCATATATGATTTCTGATGCTTTGTATAATTTACTTAAGGGTTTGAGTTGTGCGAAATGGCCGAGGTTGAAATTTTCTTTATATTCGAACGGGCTGATTGTTCCAACAATATTTTTTTCAACAAAAGCTTGATCAAGTAAGTTTCTAATTTCTTTTTCTTCATCAGCAGTGCCAACAATAATTACTTGCTTATTTTGTTCGTCGCCCTCAACACTCGAAAATTTTAAGAACTGCATGATATGTCGCGATACTAATATCAGTATAGTGCCTAGTAAAGCGCCCAATACAGTGATGCCGCGCGAAAAACGAATTTCTTCATTTAATAAACCATACATTGCCAACGTAATTATACCGCCGATAAGCATACCTCGCATTACCCTGCTTGCCTTATAAGGTTTGTCGTATCCTCCATTAAAATACATTGAGCTTATCCAAATAATAATATAGGAGATGAAAAAACCTGCAAGCAAGGAGGAAGAATAATGAGTTTCGGTTTTTACATTTTTAATCCAAACTGTTTTCATTGTAATTAAGGAGGTCAATAAAATTCCAGCATCAATCAAGGGTAGTTTAATGATAGAGAAAAGCCGACCAATAAACGCTAAAATGGCTTTCATATAAATAGCCATTTTAATTAAAACGACAAATGCACCTTTGTTTGATTTTTGAAAATGCTTACGAGCAAATATGATCATGGCTTGATAAAAGAGTTGCACATAATTCAGACTTCCTTTTTTTGTGCTTTCGCCTTTATAATGAATGACGGTGGTTTCAGGGAAATATATATTTTTAAATCCGGCCATTTTAATCCGGTAACTCAAATCAATATCTTCGCCATACATAAAATAATCTGTATCAAAACTACCTACTTGATCGATCACCGATTTTCGACAAAACATAAAACATCCTACCAATACCTCAACCTCATTGGTTTGAAATTCAGGTAAATAACCCAAATGATACTGATTAAATATTTTAGAGGTTTTAAATATAGATGACAATCCAATTATTTTAAAAAAGGCTACTTGTGCATTGGGAAAACCTCGTTTTGATTCAGGCAAAAATTGACCTTTCCCATCAATCAATCTACAACCCAAGGCACCAACATTTTCGTTTGCATCCATATATTCAATGCACTTCGAAAAGCAATCTTCAGGAACAATTGTATCGGGATTTAGATATAAAATATATTTTCCTTTGGCTCGATCAACGGCTTGGTTATTGGCCTTTGCAAATCCAATATTATCTTTATTTGCAATGAGAATGATATTGGGAAATCGTTGACTCACCATATCTACACTTCCATCACTCGACATATTGTCAACTACAAAAATTTCTACTTCTAAACCTTCACTTGCACGCACAACGGAGAGCAAGCAATGCTCTAAAAAATATTTGACATTATAATTGACAATAATTACACTTAACTGCATCAAGTATTTTTCGCTTTTATATTTTGCCTAACTATTTCGTATAATCACGATATATGGCGAAACAAATTAGGATAGGCCATCGGTATACGAGAAAAAAGAAGGTATATTTGCGAGGCTTCAAAAATAACCGAATATTTCTAAAAATGACAAACGAATTATTGAAAAATACCTTATTGCGTGCTATCCATTCGGGTGCCGAAATTCTACGTCACTATTTTGAAGGGACATTTGAAATTCAAAGTAAGGACACACTCAATAATTTGGTAACAGAAGTCGATAAAAAATCAGAGGATGCAATTATTGATGTCATTAAATCGGAGTTTCCTGAGCATTTTATTTTAAGTGAAGAAGTGGGCGAATTGAGCACTGCTTCGAATTATAAATGGATCATTGATCCGATTGATGGTACTGTAAATTTTGCTCATGGTATTCCAATTTGCTGTATCAGTATTGGTTTAGAGCGCGATGGTCAAATGTTGATGGGTGCTGTGTTTAACCCTTTTATGAATGAATTGTTTTTTGCCGAAAGAGGGAAAGGGGCTTTTTTAAATAATAAACCATTGAAAGTTTCTTCAAACGCGAATATGGAAATAGCATGCTTAGTTACAGGATTCCCTTATCGTTGGGCTAGTATTGAAACAGATCCAATTCCAGTTTTTGAAAGATTTGTAAGATTAGGTTTGCCCGTTCGCAGATTAGGGAGTGCTGCCATTGATTTATGCTGGGTAGCGGCTGGCAGATTTGATGGTTTTTGGGAGTATAATTTAAATCCTTGGGATATTGCTGCAGGATATTTAATTATAGAGGAGGCTGGAGGTAGAATCAGTAATTTTAAAGGTCAACCTTATAGCGTTTATGATAAAGAGACCTTAGCAACGAATGGTAAGATTCATGATCAAATGTTAGAATTAATTTCTAAATAGTGTTTGAAAATAATGTTCGGTTTCTTCGTTGATCTTGATTGAAATATAGTCAAACGCATGTTTACAATAAGCACTTCTGAATTTTAAGTCTTAAATCGCCTCGAACTCAAACACTCTTTACTGACTCTCGAATGTTTGATCAACGTCTATTAATCTTTCCCTCTCAATACCATCACAATTTCACCTTTTGGCGGATGTGCTTCATAGTAAATAGCAATATCATTTAAGGTACCAATTTTATGTTCTTCAAATTTTTTTGAAAGTTCACGACATACACAAACCTCACGTTCGTTACCAAAATAGATTTTTAACTCATTTAAAGTTTTTACCAATCGATGTGGACTTTCATAAAACACAATGGCACGTTCTTCTTCTTTGAGTTTATTAAGCAAAGTTTGTCGACCTTTTTTTTGAGGTAAAAAACCTTCATATACAAATCTATTAATTGGAAATCCACTATCAACTAAGGCAGGTACAAAGGCTGTAGCACCAGGTAAACATTCAACTTCAATACCATTTTTGATACATTCTCGAACCAATAAAAAACCGGGATCTGATATAGCTGGTGTGCCGGCATCAGTAATTAAAGCCAATTTTTTGCCGCCTAATAATTCAGAAATTAAATGTTGTAAAACCTGGTGTTCATTATGCATATGGTATTTCCACATAGGTTTTGAAATCTCATAATGTTTTAAAAGTACACCTGAAGTGCGCGTGTCTTCGGCTAACACAGCATCTACTTCTTTGAGTATTCTTATTGCACGTAAAGTAATATCTTCTAAATTTCCAATAGGTGTAGGAACGATAAATAATTTCATTGGCATAAAGGTAATTGATATGAAATTAATTATTAGAAATAGGAACTGCTTTTCAAGATATATTGTATTTTTACTCAAGTCGCATTTTTAGAATATGTTAGAAGAAGAAAATAAAATAATTGCAGAGGAAGAGGAAAAAAAATTAATTCTTCGTGAGTATCGATCTTTATTAAGGGCCTTGAAACACCGGCTAAAAAAGGGCGATAAACGATTAGTACGTCGCGCTTTTGAAATTGCCGCAGATGCTCATAAAGATATGAGACGAAAATCGGGTGAGCCCTATATTTTTCATCCTTTAGCAGTTGCGAAAATAGTCGTTGAAGAAATTGGATTGGGCGTTACCTCTGTTATTTGCGCCCTTTTGCACGATACAGTTGAAGACACGGAGGTTACATTGAACGAAATTGAAATGGAATTTGGTATTTCATGTTCAAAAATAGTGGAAGGACTTACAAAAATTTCAAATGTTGTTGAAACAAAAAATACAACCCAACAAGTTGAGAATTTTAAAAAGATATTGCTTACGCTTGCAGATGACCCACGAGTAATACTTATTAAAATTGCTGATCGTTTGCATAATATGCGCACCATGGATAGCATGAGTCGTGATAAGCAATTAAAAATTGCATCTGAAACAACGTTTTTATATGCACCTTTAGCTATGCGTTTAGGTTTGTACGAAATAAAATCTGAACTAGAAGACCTCTCAATGAAATACACTGAAAATGATGTATTTGAGGAAATAACACAAAAATTAAGAGACACTAAACGTGAACGAACAAAGTATATCAATGAATTTATTAAACCCATTAAAGAAGAGTTAGAACGGAATCATTTTGATTTTGAAATTTATGGCAGACCAAAATCGATTCATTCAATTTGGAATAAAATAAAAACCAAACATGTTACTTTCGAAGAGGTATATGATTTGTTTGCGATTCGAATTATTCTCAATACCAATACCGAAAAAGAAGATTGTTGGAAGGTGTTTTCAATCATTACAAATTATTATCAACATAGTTTAGAACGTTTGCGCGATTGGGTAAGTACACCAAAAAGTAATGGATATGAAGCGCTTCATACCACCGTAATGGGGCCAGGAGGAAAATGGGTAGAGGTGCAAATTCGTACCAATCGAATGAATGAAATCGCAGAGAAAGGTTTAGCGGCGCATTGGAAATATAAAGATGGTTCAAGTGGACAAGAATCAAAATTAGATGAATGGCTTAAACATATCAAAGAGCTTCTTCAAAATCCGGATAGCAACGCGATGGATTTTATTCAAGATTTAAAGAAAGATATTTTAGGCGATGAAATTTATGTGTATACACCACAAGGTGATATGCGCATTTTACCTACCGGCTCAACCTCTTTGGATTTTGCATTTGATATCCACTCTGAATTAGGTAAGACATGCATTGGCGCCAAGGTAAATTATAAATTAGTGCCTATTGGACATGAATTAAAAAATGCCGATCAGATTGAAATCATTACTTCGAAAAAACAAAAGCCACAACCCGATTGGTTGAATATGGTGGTGACCGCAAAAGCAAAGTCACGTATTAAATATTATTTAAAGGAAGAAAAACGAATTATTGCTGCCGATGGAAAGGAAATGCTCTTTCGTAAACTCGACAATATGAAAGTTGCCACTCATTCTGATAATATTAATGAGATGGTTAATTATTATAAATATACCTCCGCACTAGATCTATATTATGCGATTGCTGTTCATACTATTGAATTAAAAGAAATTTCTAAATTTACGGTTATTGGCGATCGGTTAGAAGCACCTAAAGAAGCAGAAAAAAAGGTTGTTGCCAGAGAGGATTTTCAGCTCGACCTTTCAAAGGAAATGCCTGCCAAAGGATATGAATTAGTTTTATTTGGAGAGAGTAGCGATAAGATTGAATACAAATTAGCAACCTGCTGTCAACCGATACCAGGAGACGATGTTTTTGGATTTATAACAAGTAGTGAAGGACTAAAAATTCATCGAACCAATTGTCCCAATGCGTCTACATTATTAGCAAATTACGGGCACCGCGTTATTAAAGCGAAATGGGCAAAAAATAAGGAAATTTCATTTTTAACGGGTGTAAAAATTAATGGTATAGATGATGTTGGTATCATCAATAAAATCACGAATGTTGTTTCGGGCGAATTAAAAATGAATATGCGGAGTATGAGTATCGATTCGGCAGATGGATTGTTTGAAGGAACAATAATGGTGTTTGTCAACCACAAAGAAGAATTAGATGATCTTTGTACTCGTTTAGAAGAATTAGAAGGAATAAATAAAGTACTACGACTAGATATGGAAGAACGTTAGATTTTTGCTTTCACATCCAAAGCATCTCGTAGGGCATTTCCTAATAAATTAAAAGCCAACACCACCAGCATAATAGCTAAGCCAGGTATGATGGCCAACATAGGGTGATTGGTAATAATAAAATTATAATTCTCCTTAATCATTAAACCCCATGACGATACTGGCGGTTGAACACCAATGCCTAAAAAGCTTAATCCTGCTTCAATTAAAATAGCGGTAGCAAAATTACTGGCAGCCATCACTATGGTAGGTCCTAATACATTGGGTAAAATATGTTTGCGAATAATTCGAAACGACGAAAAGCCCATCACCTTTGCCGCTTGAATATATTCGAGTTCTTTGAGTGCCATTACTTGTCCGCGAATTAAACGAGCAGTGCCGACCCACATGGTAAAACCAACCGCAATAAAAATTTGCCAGAATCCTTTGCCTAATGCAAATGTGATTGCAAATACTAATAATAAAGTAGGAATTGCCCAAAGTACATTAATAAGCCAAGTGATGATTTGATCAACCCAACCACCAAAGTAACCACTGAATGAACCTAGTAATACGCCAATAAAAATAGAAATGAGAACTGCTATAAAACCAACGGCCATGCTTACGCGAGTGCCTATTATTAAACGTGATAAAACATCTCTCCCATATCGATCTGTACCCAGAATATAGGTTCGATGTACGATGAGTTTATCTTCAATAGTTTCGGCATTTAATTTTTCATCTGAAATTTGATTGAATGAAAATGAAATTGTTTCGGTTAATTTTTCATCTAAAATATGTTGAGCAAATATGCTATCATGTTTTATTTCATAAGATGAAATAGGAATATACTCATCTGCATTGTTTGATCCATTAATTAAAAATTCAAGAAGATTTGTTTTCGTATTAGTCCTTATTGATTTTTTTTTCAGTAATAAACATGAAAATCCTGGTTTTCTAGTGCCTAATTCAATCATAATGGTATTGGCATCTGTTGAATGATCAGGCGAAAGTGGATAAGCAAAAATAGCAATCAAAACCACTACAATGATAAAGATGAGAGAAACAAAAGCAATTTTATTTTTACGAAATCGTTTCCAGAACCGAGATTGGGATTGGCTATTCATTGATTATTTTCATTACTTATGGTCAAACTTTATAATGTGAAATACAATTTAAGGAAATATAGTTTTTATTTTAAAATACAAATATGTGAAGAAAAAATTCGATCTCATAAATTATCTGAACTCATTATTTCACTTGTCGTTCTTTCCATTCATATAAACCCATTTGTCCTTTTAAGCCAGAATAAATTATGTATGGAATGTGAATGAATTGAAGGAGTATAAAATAAATGAGTTCTCTTTTTTTATGAAAGAAATTACTTACGGGATAGAGTAATAAAAGTTCAACACCAGTTTTTGCAAGCCATAAAAGTATAAAAACACCTATTACCTTATAATTAAGCAACGCAAGTAAAATTAATATCGGAAACATCAAATTAAAAATATAGACCAATCCTAAAACGGCTTTGATTCGTTTGTCTTCAAATTTATTTGCTTTTGAAGCCCATCTTGTACGTTGTTGTAAAAATGATTTTATATTGGGCATCGGTTGGGTATACACAATTACATCTTTGCACTTTAAATAAGTGGTTCGTTTAGGAAAATGCTTTTCAATTTTATACATCAATAACATATCATCGCCACTTGCAATATCATCAATGCCATGAAAACCATTCACCGCCTCAAAAGCCTTGCGGGTATAAGCCAAATTAGCACCATTGCACATGGTGCCTGTTTTAGTATGAGCAAGCGCGCCAGTTATTCCTTGCATGGTCATGAAATCGAGCGATTGAAAATTTTGAAACCATGAATTGTTTGTTGAGAATAAAACGGGCGACGCAATTAATTCATGATGATAAGTTTCGTAATAATTGACAATGCCTAATAGCCAATAATTACACATCTTACAATCGGCGTCTGTTGTAATTATAAGTTCACCAGTGCTTTGTTGGATAGCCACTTCAATGGCTTTCTTTTTATATGCATTCAATTTTTGACCATGAGTATAATCCGAAAGAGTAATGCATTTAACCCGTTGATAAGAGGATGCTATTTCAGCTGTCTTATCGGTTGAATGATCGTCAACAACAATAATTTCGATGAGATTTGGTGGATAAAATTGAACTAGAATATCTTCAAGTAAAGCTTTGATATTGGCTTCTTCATTTCGAGCAGGAATGATTACGCTGACCTTCGTTTTTGGAATAAAATTTCTATTAAATTTATGTTCATTCAAATGCAACCAACCAGCTCGGTAGTATAATATGAGAACTGCATAAAGCAGAAAAAGAATAAAAATTAGAAATAGAAAAAAATTGAGCATTTATAAATGAAGTGAGATATCATCAAATAATTCTTTATCTAATAAATTATGACCTTTGTTTAATAAAACAATTTTGCAAGAAGGTATTTTTTTTGCTAGTTTTTTCATACTTGCTTCTTTAATGATATGATCATGTTTTCCAAAATAGGCAATCATTTCAAAAGGGTGACTTATTTTTTGTTTATGAATTGTTTTAATATTTGGAATAAGTTTTTTCATATTCAGCCATGAATTATAAACTTTTTTTCGCGAAGCAATGTCACGCATATGCCATTTCGAAAATGCATACATCGACTTTGGCATTAATTTTATTTTATATAAAATTGTAATGAAATTTAAATATGCGTTTTCACTTTTTACTAGATAGCGATAAATCCAATTCCCAATTATAGTTGACGAAGCAAAGCGATTCCAGGCACGAATTTTTATACCATCGGGCGCCATCAGTATCATGGTTTTGAGTTTGTCGGGTAGACATTCACCTAATAGCAAATTAAAGCGGCTACCCATACTATACGAGATGCCATTCACTTCTTTTATTTTATAAGTGTTCATGATATCTTCAATAAATGATTTGAACTGGTTTTTATCAATTGGTTTAGTTACATCTTGATAAGGTAAATCAATGACTAAAATATTATATTTAGATTTAATTTTTTCTGCCAGCGGTTTAAACACATTTGCATCTTGACCATATCCATAAAAAGCTAATATCCATTGACTCGCTTGATTTGATAATATTGAAAATGAAAGATTCATGAAGTGGGTAAATATACAACTTGATCATATAGTTTCTTCTTTGTTTTTTGAATTTATATAGGTTTTGATAGAGAGAAATTCTACTTTGGTTTGAATTAAATTTTTATTGACCTATTAAATAGTTTAGCTATTCAGGTCAATATTATTCTAAACTTTAGGATTTCCTTTTAGTGGTATTAATAAATTTGTTTGCAATTGATTGTCTTGCTTTTAAGACGCTCAATCACAAATTGACCTATGATTTAGATTTGATAATTTGTGCTTTAAGGGATTGACAATTTTGGAATCTTTACTTTATTTAAATGAATAACGCTATGATAGCAATTAAAATGGCTAAAATCAACACTTTATACAGGTAAAATGGTACATTGCTCCGCCTTAAAATTAAGTTCATCGATATTTTAAGACTAGAAACATAAACACTACTAATTTTAACATTTATACTTCATTCAATGAATCAAAATTTTATTTTGAAAATTTTATTTGTGGTTTTTCTTATTTGTTCTGCGAGTCATTATATGGTTGCGCAAAATAAAACACAAGCCGAAAGTATCAGTCAAGCCCATTTTAATAATATGGATGCTGAACATCAAAGAATATTATTTCATCAGTGGGTAAATAAAAGTCAAATGTCTGTATTGCCTGATGAATTTGAAAATAGAGCCAGAGATTATTTTCAGTCAAGAGAGAATTTAAATGATTATAAAAAACAACGTGGTATATTAAAAGCAATATTTAATGAAGATATTCATTTGATAGATCGAATTAACTTCTGTAATTATCTACTCAAATTATTTTCAGAAGAAGAAATGCCATTGTTTTTAATAGAAGAACAAAAGGTTTTATTCATGAAAAAATTGATCAAGCCTTAATATGAAAAAATTATTTATTTTTATTGTTTCGCTTATTGTATTCAATCAATTACACGCTCAAGTTATAACCATTACTGGTGTAGGTGTAACTGGTCGATTTAATTCTTGTAGCGGAAGTAATACGCCAACGGTTACTGCACAATTAATAAGTACAAGTGGAGGGGCCTCTGTAAGTGGTGGTTTATTTACATGTCTTGATCCTTGCGACTCTTCAACCATTCGAGTCAATATCTCAAATATTCGTTGGAATAAAAGTCCAAATAATGAGTGGCTACATGGCTTATTTTTACCAGCCAATTTAGGTTTTAGTGTATCACCTGTTTTTATACCCTCTGGTTTTATTGCTTATAATGTTGGTTGCGTAGGACAGTGTCCATCAGGATCTGGTACAAATGGTGGACCAGGATTTTATTTCGATGCAACCAATCAAAATACGGCTTCATGTTGTAGTCCAGTTCTTGCCAATGATGGTGTGCCATGTAATAATTTTGGCGATGTAACCATAGGTTGTGGTGCATCATTATCGCTAATATTTGATATTACATTCTGCAATAGTATTATCACAGCTAGTAGTTATCAGTTTGTATTCACTGGAAGTTCTGATGGCGAAACAGGCTGTTATAACTTCAATAGTAGTTTAGCGCATTATATCACTTTCACTATTCCAACCGTGCCTTGTGCAACTCAAATAATTAATCCATCTGGTTCAACACCAGTAAGGACTTGTATAGCTGGTGTGCCGAATTACACTTCTACACTAACTGGAACTTGTAACGCAAATAATATCAATTGGTGGACTGCTGCAGTTGGTGGTACCTTAATAGGTACAGGATCTCCATTCACTTATGATCCAGCAGGATCGGCTTGTCCAGCTGGCACAACACTTTATGCAACCTGCTGTAATGGCGGTAATACGACTTGTGTGCCACGCACGCCATTTACCATCCCTGGTACTTGCGATCCATTACTAATGTCAAGTGTAACAACAACCAATTCAACTTGTAGTGCTTTTGGATCAATCGATATCGTAAATGTATTGAATGCTCAAGGAGCGATTAATTATGTTTTAAATCCTGGCGGTGTTTCAAATACAACAGGTGTATTTACTGGACTTAATCAAACAAATTATACCGTAACAGCAACAGATGCTGGAGGATGTAGTGTTACCACCGCAATTGTGATTTCACAACCACCTGTTATTACGTTTTCGACCCCTACCATTACAAATGTTACGTGTACATTACCCGCGTCAGGTCAAATTAGTATCACTGCATCGGGTGGCACTGGTGCTTTATCTTATTCAATTAATCCGGGAGCTACCCAAATTTCGCCCGGTGTATTTACAGGATTAACAGCACAAACATATACTATTTCAGCAACTGATATTACCACTTGTAGTAATTCAACAATCGTTACTTTGGTTTCACCTCCTATTCCAAATTGGGTAAGTACTAGCTCTTCAAATATTTCTTGTAATGGTTTGAATAATGGTTCGATCAATGTATTAGCCAATGGAGGAACGGGTGCTTTCAATTATACTTTATTGCCTATTGGAACAATCAATTCAAGTGGTCTATTTAATTCGCTGGGTGCAGGCATCTATACAGTTCAAGCGGTGGATGCAAATGGATGTTCAATAACCACATCATTCACAATCGTCAATCCTCCACTTTTAACATGGACATCAGTTTCATCAATAGGAACATCATGTAGTTATTTAAATAATGGAAGTCTAAATGCGGTAGCAGCTGGAGGTACCTCTGCCATACAATATCAACTTCTTCCATCAGGTGCTATAAATGGAACTGGGAATTTTACTTCATTGTCTTCAGGAAGTTATACCGTCATTGCTAGTGATGCAAATAATTGTAGTGTGAGTACGAATATCAATATTTTACAGGCGCCACCAATTAATATTTTACCTGCAATAATTTCTAATCCTCTTTGTAATAATGGAAATAACGGAAGTATTAGTATCAATGCAAGTGGCGGTACTGGAGCGCTCACCTATACATTAACCGCACCAACAACGACAAATAGTTCAGGCGTTTTTAATGGATTAACTGCAGGAAATTACACGATCACAGTTTCAGATATAAATGCTTGTTCAAGTACAATTAATGCAGCAATTCTTCAGCCTTCGCCTATCATATTTTCAGTTGCGAATCCAACAAATTTGCTTTGTTATAATGGTTCAAATGGCACACTATCTGTATCGGCTACTGGTGGTGTTGGAACTTTTAATTATAGCTTGCAACCGGGAGGGATATCAAGTTCTACTGGAAATTTTTCAGGACTAAGTGCACAAACTTATACTGTGCTTGCAACAGATGCCAATAATTGCACAAAGAACTGTTGTCTTTGTGCAATTATTGGCATCTGTTGCAAGCACAGTAT
>DAOOQH010000004.1:0-43890 GCA_035388625.1 Chitinophagaceae bacterium
AGTAATTTTGGTGTGAATACTAAAAGAATCTGCTGTTACAGGATCCACATTTTGCATACCAATAATGCTGGCATATTTAAATGGAAGTCCTGCTGGAACTACACCATTATAATGATATCCGTTATATGAAGCAGAAGTGATTGCTGCATTAGCTGGTAAAGTTGTAAGCGGAAATTTACACCAAGCAACAGTTCCACCTGCAGTGATACGAATATTACCAGAAAATTTTGGTGCTGCGGGAGAAGGAAGAGGCAAACCTGGTACATTCAACATATAACCAGTATTCATTGCTGTTAACAATGGATAAATGGTTAAGGTTGGATCAAGAAAAATTGGGAAACTACGTGTAGATGATTTTAACCAATCCATTGAAAATTTTGTATAAAGTGTAATTTCATTTCCGTTTTTAGACATTGTCATCTCTCCTTTTGTCATAGCCTCTGTTTCATTCTCATACGTCTTATTGGCTGATTCTTGTTCAAAAGCAATTGGGGTAGGTAAATTTGCCAACCAATTAGATCCTTTATAAATATCTATTCCGTTTGAACTTGATTTTACTGACCAACCTGAAGGAATCGTTACTTTTTCTTTGATTACCAAATAGGCTGCATTGGTTGGTATATTATTTAAGCTTTGTTGGTTTTGTAATACGATATCAAATTTACGTCCATCACTTCCTTGTGAATATCTAATTGAAGTAGATGGAAACACATTATTATAAACAATACTACCATTCTCCAGACTAATCTCTTGTGTAGAGTTTGCTTGAAATTGATAAACAATATTTCCGTTTTGGTCAATAGCATATACCGACTCAATATTTTCGTTCATTTCTCCTTCATGCAATGAAGTATAAACTTTACCACTGAATGGATTTTGTGGATAATAGGTTTTAAAACTATTTGTTCCATTATAATAAGGGTTGCTTGTATGTGTACTCGTTGTGTTTGATTTTATTTCTTTGCTAATTTCACTCCATGAATTGCCATTTTTATAATGTATCGAACCAATTGAAGAATACATTCTTTGGTTACCATTGGCTAATTGATAATGCTTGGAAAACTGACTTCGCTTATCAACGATTTCGTTTTTAAGTTCATGGCTTTGGTCATTTGTCCAAGGAAAGACTTGTGTACCAGCTGTTTCAACCGCCTTTTGTTTCTGCGCTTTTGAAAGGTTTCCCATCATTATTAAGCTAAAAGCAATCAGTAATGATAGTTTCGACATTGAGATGTAATGTTTAGTCATAAAAATAAAATTTAAGAAAGTTCAGTATGCCAACCAATCCAAATGTTATTGGAGGATGATTGAATTCATATTGCCCCTTCGTTGATTAAGGTTTAAAATTAGCATAATCTTAATGTATATACAAAATAAAATGTTGAAAGATGAAAATTTTCTAATGAGTTGGCGAATCTTATATTCTTTTTACTTGGCTAAAATTCAAAGAAGTCTCAATTTAAAATATTTCAAAATATATTTATAGCTTATTGAATATCAATCTTTTGAATCATTTTGGTTCTATAAACTTTTCTTAGAAGTCATCGAATCTTCAGGTAACTATTTATCAATTTTGATCGATCAATAATCCTTTATATCAGATTGCCTTTTTAATTGCAAATAAAATATGATTCTTTTATTCAGTTTAAACTCAATACAGACTGTGTAAAACGGCTTCTCATTTTGGTAAGATGGAATCGCTGTCATGAAATTGCGGTTGGGCATTGTGGTCAAAATTTGCCCTTCTCTTTCAGTTTTAGAACCACAATTGATCACGTGAAATCTTGTTTTTCATTCAAACTCTATTGAAAACAAATAATTAATTGAATCATCAAAACTTTTAAAAAACGTTGTAGCTTCGTGACTCAAAGTACTTTTATGGAAGATTATAATAATTCACTCAAGCAACTGGATGAAATAAAATCGATGATGGAACGCAGCAGTCGTTTTATCAGTTTAAGCGGATGGAGTGGTATAAGTGCTGGAATTTGCGCACTCATTGGGGCCTTTATAGCGAATAGACGAATTGATTTATACTATAAAAATGAATATTCCACCCAGCGGGCATCTGCAACTGATTTATTTTCTTATTTATTAATAGTCGCCTTACTTGTACTTTTTTTTGCGATGATAACCGCTTTCTTTTTTACTTATTTAAAAAGTAAAAAGGCTCATATTCCAATTTGGGGCTCTAGTGCAAAAAGGCTCATGTGGCATACCTTATTGCCAATGTTGGTTGGCGGTATTTTTATTTTACAACTCATTGATCAAAATCAATTTCAATTTGTTGCATCAGGTTGTTTAATATTTTATGGCTTAGGATTAGTCAATGGCAGCAAATTTACTTTAGGCGAAGTTCGTTATCTTGGCTATATTGAAATTATACTCGGACTAGCCAGTCTGTTTTTTTCGCGTCATGGATTATTATTTTGGGCCTTAGGTTTTGGTGTGTTTCATATTGTTTATGGTTTTGCGATGTGGTGGAAGTACGATCGTGTTGAAACAGAAATGAAATAAGCAATGGAAAATCCGATTGAACATCTAAATAAAATTTTTGATAGCCGAATTCGACTAGGCATTATGAGTGCTTTGTTGATGAATGAAGAAGTGAATTTTAATTTTTTAAAAGAATTGCTTCAAATTACGGATGGTAATCTTGCTTCTCATTTAAAACAACTTGAAGAAAGTAAATATATAAAAGTTCATAAAGGCTTTATTGGTCGCAAAACCAATACCAGCTATAAAATCACATCTGCGGGTGAAAAAGCATTCAAGGCTCATTTGGCTTCATTAGAGAAAATGATTCGCTCTATATAAATCGTGATTATGATCTGTTTTATGATTTAATTTTTTCACACGCTCCCAAATCCATCTTTTTTAAATCTTGTATTTGTTTTAACATTCAAAGGTTGAATTTATTGTTTTGATTTAATTTACTTTGCATTACAAAGTACTTTTATTCATTAAAACATAAAAACATGAACCCCGAATCTCATTCAGAAAAACAAGAACCGTTAAGCATTCTAGCACGCAATCGAAACCTCATCAAAGGTTTTTTTATTAGTTTTTTAATTCTAGCCTTATTGATACCAACTTATTTTATAGGTAATATCATTGATGAAAGAAAACAACGTAACGAAGATGTAAAAAAAGAAATTGCCAGCCAATGGAGCACCGATCAAACCATCAGTGGTCCAGTATTAGTCATTCCATATCTTATTCATAACAAAGCAAGTGATGGCAAAATATCGACCATAAAACAATTTGCTTATTTTTTACCTGATGAACTTATAATTAATGGAAATTTATTACCTGATTTTAGAGCACGTAGTAGCATATTTAAATTGTTGGTATATACCGCCAACCTATCTGTATCCGGAAAATTTTCTCCCTTGGCTATTTTTAAATTAAATATTTTACAAGAAAATCTTTTATTGAATGAGGCATTCTTAACATTTGGTCTGAGCGACTACACAGGCATTCAAGAAAAAATGAAAATCAATTGGGATGGAAAAGAATATGATTTTAATGCAGGTATTAATTCTGCAGATTATATTGAAAAAGGATTACATACGCCCATACAATTAAGTGTTGATGATTTAAACAAAGACAAAAAATTTTCTATGAAGATGATGCTTCGTGGATCAGAGCAAATTCAATTTATTCCTCTAGGCAAATCAACTACGGTGAGTGTGGATGCTGCCTGGCCACATCCTGATTTCAAAGGGAAAACATTACCAGAACGTGTTATTAAAGATGGAAAATTCGCAGCTATATGGAAAGCTTTTGATTTAAATCGAGAATTTCCTCAGCAATGGAAATCTGGTGCAAAAATAAATTTTCAATCTAGCGCCTTCGGTGTAAAAATGTTACAACCGCTTGATAATTACGGCAAAGCTACTCGTACCATCAAGTATGCCATCTTAGTCATCATGCTCACCTTTGTGGTTTACTTTTTTATTGAAGTGATGCAAAAAAAGCAGGTACATGCTGTACAATATGTATTAATTGGATTTGCACTTTGTTTATTTTATACGCTTATGCTTTCGATATCAGAATATACTTCATATTCTACTGCATATCTTATTTCGGCAGTTGCTACAGTATTACTTATTTCGGTGTATACACGTAGTGTTTTTTCGAGTAATAAAACGGCTGGTATATTTGGAGGGTTTTTATCTCTCCTTTATGTCTTTATTTTTGTTTTAATTCAATTGCAAGATGGTGCTTTATTAGCCGGCAGTATTGGTCTATTTATTATACTGGCTGCTATTATGTACTTCTCACGTAAAATAGATTGGCATGGAAAAGGATAGTAAATTAGAAAACAAAGTAAAAAGCTTCGAACAATTTCGAAGCTTTTTACTTTTACATATATGATCAATCTCCGACTGTTGATTTGAATATCTCTTTTAATTAATCTAAACTTGCATGATAGATTAAATACTATCCATCATTCCATGCTTTTCTATTTTATAAAAACCATTTTATTACTCGCCTTATTTTACTGTCTTTTTAAGTTCTTCATTCAAAATAAAAGTTCTTATGGTTGGAATCGATATTACCTTCTTTTTACCTCATTAATTGCGTTCATAATCCCGCTCTTTTCATTGAATAGTTTAAAATCTTATTCAATTTTTCAATCCATATCAACAAGCAGCATTATGAATATGGTTGAAAAATGGGCATCCTCATTACATTTATTTGAAACTGAATATGCAAAAATTATCTTCATTCTTCTTTTTATGGGGATGTTATGGGGAATTACTCGAATTGTATTTGGCTTATATATTATTTATCAACTTAAGAAGAACGCCATTATTGAAGAATTGAATTCTCAAAAGGTTTGGTTTCATTCTTCAATCGAAATCCCATTCACTTTTTTCAATCTATTATTTCTTCCTCCGAGTTTTAAACAAAATAATAATTTACCAATGATTCTGGCGCATGAAAATGCACATATCAAATTAAATCATAGCTATGGTAAAATTTATTATAGCATATTACAAGCCATTTTTTGGTTCAACCCATTTGTCTATTTCTATCATCATGCACTTGATCTTCAACATGAACTTGAGGCAGATGAATTTGCTATTCGCAATCTAGACAAAACAACTTATTTGAATAATTATTTAATTCAGGTCAATTCTATTCTGGCTCCAACTTTAATGGTACATGGACATTTTAAACATGAACAACAAATAAGAATATCGAGGTTAACTTCTCAAACTCCTCTTGTATTCATTGAAAAATTATTGATGATCATACTTGTTCTAATCATCATTCTTCTAGGTATTCTTTTTCAGATTTAAATTGTATTGAACGCCATTTAAAAATTAAACTCCACCCACAACATACATTTCTGTCATGGTTGGACTAGGCACGCCACCTTTCTTTTCAAGTGTAATTGCAAACGCTTGTGCATTACCTATTGTTTTCATTTTTTGAAATAAGCTATCCATATTCTCATTACTCAACATACCCATATCAACTGGTTTACCATCGGCAATGGCCCATAACTGATACTGTTTGTCTTCTGAAGGCACTGGTAAATTTTGAACACTTAAGTAAACATCTTGCGATTGTTTGTTCCAATAAATAGTCACTTTTGATTCAGGACTCTTTGTTGGAACACCCGCTAAAGCAACCTTTGTAAAATTTGGATTTTGAATAACAGACAATTGATTGGATTGAAAAGCAATTGTTCTTTCTTTTAGTTCTAAATCATTTTTAATTTTAGTGATGTTCTCTTTTTGAGTTTCAAGATTTCGATTTTTATCATAAAGCATATAGCCTAAACCCACACTTAGCAAAAGCAAAATAGAAGCCGCAATTTTAAACAAATTAGAAGGCATTGCAACCATATTACTTTTAGAAGAATGATCAAAACTTTGATTTGAAATATCTTCTTTGTTGGTGGTCACAGTTAATTGAGGTGCTTGATTTACGTTTGATTCAGATTCATTGATTGCTAATTCATGTAAAGAAGCTAAGATTTTATTTTTTAAATCGGCAGGAGGTGTCTTTTTCATTGATATTGCAAAAGCTTCCATCGCTTCTTGTACAGAATGAAGTTCAGTTGCAATTTCAGGATAGATATGACTCATGCATTCAACCTCCTGTCGCTCCTGCGCAGTGACAGTACCCATTACGTACTGTTCTAAAATGCCTGATTCTATGTATTCCTTTATGTTCATTTTTAAGTTATTCCTACGAGTTGTTTTAAATCTTTCATTGCTGTTCTAATTCGAGTTTTTACGGTGCCGAGTGGGAGCTGCGTTTGGTCGGTTATTTCTTGGTGCGTAAATCCTTTGAAATAATGCAGCTCAATCAGCTCTTTGAGATCAGGCTTTAACTTGTCAATTAAAGTGTTTAATCCTATCTTATCTGTATTGGTGGTAGTGCTTTTAAAACTATCATTTCCTGTATGTACGATTTTATAGTCTGATTGGTTTTCAGCAACCCTATTCTTTTGACGATATCGATCAATTGCTCTATTTCTTGCAATGTTCAACATCCAAGTAAATAAAGATCCTCCCTTTGCAATATCATAGGATTCAATATTTTTCCAAATATTAATGAATGCTTCTTGCAACACATCTGCCGCATCATCATCATTTACCACTTTAAAAATAATTCCATAAAGCGCTGCCGAATAATGATCATATAAATAGGCATATGCTTTTTCATCCTTCGCTTTTAACGAAGAAATTAAAAATGCCATATCTGCATATTGATTCATTGTGCACAAATCTAAAGATAAAAATCGAAAGCGCATTCATTCATCTCTTTTGGCCTTCTTCCATACTTATTCGAAGACTATAACTAAATCTAAAATCCAAGAACTTACTTCTATCGTATATTAAGTTGGCTACGTATTGTAGTCATCTCATCTTAAAAAATAAAGTATATGAAAAGAAAATTTTTTCTCAATGCGTTTCACGGAATTAAAAGAATGGCATTCCTTTCTTTCCTCCTAATCGCCTCACAAACAAGCCAGGCATCAAGCCATAGAGAAGCTCCCTTGATTGCCAATGACCCACTTGCAGACAATACCGATTTGTATGCATTCCGAAGTCCTGACGACCCCAACAAAGTAACCATTATTGCGAATTACATTCCTGCTCAACTTCCTTTCGGTGGCCCTAACTATGCATCCTTCGGTGAAAATATTCGTTATGAAATTCATATTGATAATGACGTAACCACTGCTGGTGATGATATCACCTATCGATTTACGTTTATGAAAATGAATCAAGATCCTACCACATTTTTTAATATTCGTTTAGGTGCCGAAAATTTAAAAACAACTTATAATCTCGAACGCAGCACCAATGGCGGTGCTACTTGGACAACAGTTGTTTCAAATGGCATTGTTCCTCCACCCAATATTGGTTATCGCTCTATTCAAACGCCTGTTGGCTTAAATACGAGTTATAGTGCTTTGATTGCAAATGCTATCACTACAGCAAGTTCAGGTGAAAAGGTTTTTTGCGGACCAAGCGATGATCCCTTTTTCGTTGACTTAGGTGGTATATTTGATTTAGGTGATGCCCCACGTCAAAATGGTGGTATTGTAAGAGATGGACTAGGACGTAGAAACGTACATTCAATTTGTTTGCAAATAGATATCTCAACTTTGCAAAAGGATGGTAAAAATGTTTCGCAAGCGGCTAATATTTTAGATGGTGATTTTGTAATTGGTGTATGGGCAAGTGCATCTCGACCTGCAACTCGTACCTTAAGTACTACTGGTGCAAACCCTAATGATACTGGTAATTGGATTCAGGTTTCACGACTTGGTATGCCTTTAACTAACGAAGCTGTTATACCAGTTGGTAAAAAAGATTTATGGAATGCTATCACACCATATCAAGATCTTGCCTATATTGACACTTTTGGAAACTTTTTTTACAATCCTGAATTGGCATTATACATGGATGATAGTTTTTATCATTCAGCCGTGCCTGCATTTTGTCAATTAAAAGTACAAAGAAATTCACTTCAAGGATTTGATTTTGGTAACGGTAAAAATGGTTTATATAGTTTAAAAGGTTCTGCAGCAGTTGCAGGTACTGCTTTAGATGATGCTGTTTTTGGCACTCTTTTATTACCCAAAGCAGGTGCGCCTCGTTCTGTTGACCTATGGCCAATTTTTCATACGGGTGTACCGAATCTCGCACCTTATCATTTAGCTACTGGCAAAGGAGGCAATCCGTTAGCGAATGGCAAACCATTTATCAATAATTTTTTACCGAATGGTGGTGATATGCTTCGTTTAAATATGGCTGTACCTGTAACCCCTAGAAATAGTGCCGAATTTAGTTCAGAAGGAATAATTAGTGCAGCTGTTGCCGGACTTACAAACCCTATGTATAATACCAATACGACCCTTCAAAATATTCCAAACATGGATGGTTTTCCAAATGGAAGAAGATTAGAAGATGATGTAACGCGTATTGAACTTCAAGCAGTAGCAGGTGTGGCACTTGCGGCTATTGGATTATGGTATGATGATTATTCAGTTGGTGGTGCAAATCCAGTAACAAATGATTTAGTAAATGTTTTAACTTATTCTACTGGCGTTGAAAAAAATGATACCACCTTCAAACCAACTTTTCCTTATGTACAATCACCATGGAGAGGTACACAAGTGAATTAATTTTAATCATCAATTAAAAAGTAAAAAATGAAAAAACTAAAATATATGCATATTCAAAATATGCTTCCCGTATTCATGATGCTTTTAGTAGTATCGTTTGCGAAGGCTTCCAGTCACAGAGAAGCACCCCTTATTAGCAATGATCCATTAGCTGACAATTGCGATGTATATGCGTTCAGAAGTCCGAACAATCCGAATAAAATCAGCTTAATTGCAACTTATGTGCCCATTCAATTTGCACATGGAGGACCCAATTATTATTCATTTGGCGAAAATATTCGATACGAAATCCATGTAGATAATAATGTAGCTACACCAGGCGATGATATCACCTATCGTTTCACCTTTCATAAATCAAATCAAGATCCAACCACATTTTTCAATATTCGTTTAGGTGCGCAAAATTTAAAAACTACCTATACGCTAGAAAAAAGTACAAATGGTGGCTCAACTTGGTCAACGATTGTAAGTAATGGAATCGTTCCGCCTCCTAATATTGGTGCTCGATCAATTGAAGGTGGGGCAGGTTTAAACTCAAATTATGCGACCCTATTTAATAATGCGGTCACAACAGCAAGTAGTGGTGAAAACATATTTTGCGGAACAGCTGATGATCCATTTTTTGTAGACTTAGGTGGTGTGTTCGACTTAGGCGATCTTCCCCGAAAGGTTGGTCCAGCAAGAGATGGATTAAAGTTTTTAAATGTCTCTGTAATTGCACTTGAAGTAGATATTGCTACTTTGCAAAAAAACGGGCAGGGTGTTTCAATGGCAACTAGCATATTAGATCCTAACTATGTTATTGGTGTTTGGGCATCTGCTTCTCGTCAACAAATGAGGACTTTAAACCCAAATGGTAGCGAATCATACACCGGACCTTGGGTTCAGGTTTCAAGATTAGGAATGCCATTAACGAATGAAGCGGTGATTCCAATTGGCAAAAAAGATCTTTGGAATTCAATTACACCTTATCAAGATTTAGCCTATTTAGATACATTCAAAAACTTCTTTTATAATCCTGAATTGGCTTTGTATATGGATAATAGTTTGTTTGGTGGGGCAGTACCGCAAATGGGTGCTTTACGTATACAACGAAATTCATTGCAAGCCTTTGATTTTGGTAATGGTCATGATGGTCTTTACGGCCTAAAAGGTTCAGCTGCGGTTGCGGGCACAGCCTTAGATGATGCCATTTTTGGAACATTGCTTTTACCAGCAGCTGGTTCGCCACGATCTGTAGATTTATGGCCTATCTTTCATACAGGTGTACCTAATTTAGCACCTTATCATTTAGCTACTGGAAAAGCGGGTAATCCGTTAGCCAATGGCAAACCATTTATCAATAATTTTTTACCAAATGGTGGCGATATGCTTCGCTTAAATATGGCGGTGCCTATAACACCAAGAGATAGTAAACAATTTAGTGCGGATGGTTTAATTAATGCCGCTGTATTAGGACTAACAAGTCCATTATACAATAGCACAACTGCACTACAGTTTATTCCGAATATGGATGGTTTCCCGAATGGAAGAAGATTAGAAGATGATGTAACTAAAATTGAATTGCAAGCGGTAAGTGGTGTGGTATTAGCTGCCATTGGTTTATGGTATGATGATTATACAGCAGGAAGTGCGAATCCAGTAACAACCGATTTAATTGATGTTTTGTCTTATTCTACAGGCGTGAATAAAAACGATACAATGTTTAGAAGAAAGTTTCCTTATGTTCAACTTCCATGGAGAGGTACTGGCGAAGCGGGCGGTTTAGCTGTTCCTTTCAATCAATCTGCATGTTTAATCTCATCGCCACCTCCACCTACAAGTAAAGCACGAATCATAAATCCAATGTCTGATCCATTATCTATTTCAAATATTGCGCTCTATCCAAATCCAGTTATTGATATTCTGAAAGTAAATATTCAAACGGAATCCGCTTCAGATATTCAATTTAAAGTGAGTGATATCTCTGGTCGTTTGATAAAAGAAATTCAAGCAAAGGGTCAAGAAGGTGCTAATCAATTTGAAATTAATTTATCAGAGATGAAGATGGGTATTTATATTATTGAAGTACTAGAAAACAAGCAACAAAGAAGTGTACATAGAATTACAAGAAGTAATTAATAATTAACCTAATTGTCGAATTCCTTTTGTAAAAAATTGGAATTCGACAATTTATAAAAAATAATAAGAGAATGAAGAAAATAAATTATAAAGGAATACAAGGCTTATTTTATGCCTTGCTATTCATCACCTCAAACTTTGTTGCGTCAGCTTCAAGTCATCGAGAGGCGCCACTGATTGCGAATGATCCTTTAGCAGATAATGCTGATGTGTACGCTTTTAGAAGTCCGAACGATACAAATAAAATTACCTTAATTGCCACCTATGTGCCTATTCAATTTGCTCATGGTGGACCAAATTATTATTCCTTCGGCGAAAATATTCGATACGAAATCCATGTCGATAATAATGTAGCTACACCAGGTGATGATATCACCTATCGTTTCACCTTCCACAAAACAAATCAAGATCCGACTACATTTTTTAATATTCGTTTAGGTGCGCAAAATTTAAAAACAACCTTTACGTTAGAAAAAAGTACCAATGGCGGAACAACTTGGACAACCATAGTAAATAATGGCATTGTGCCTCCTCCCAATATTGGCTATCGATCTATTCAGACACCGGTTGGTTTAAACACAAGCTATTCAGCACTTTTTAATAGTGCCATTACAACTTCAAGTACAGGTGAAAAAATATTCTGCGGAACAGCCGATGATCCTTTCTTTGTTGATTTAGGAGGCGTATTTGATTTAGGTGATCTGCCTCGTCAAACAACCAATATAAATGACGGATTAAAATTTTTGAATGTTTCAGTCATTGCCATTGAAGTTGATATTGCCGCATTGCAAAAAAATGGACAAGGCGTTTCTTCTGCAACAAGTATATTAGATCCGAATTATGTTATAGGTGTTTGGGCATCAGCTTCCCGTCAACAAATTAGAACCTTAAGCAATAATGGCACTGAAACTTATTCAGGACCATGGGTACAGGTTTCGAGATTAGGAATGCCTCTTACAAATGAAGCCGTGATACCGATAGGTAAAAAAGATCTTTGGAATTCAATTACACCTTATCAAGATTTAGCGTATATCGATTCATTTAAAAATTCATTTTACAATCCTGAATTGGCCTTATATATGGATGATAGTTTGTTTGGCAGTGCTGTTCCTGCTTTTGCGCCATTACGAATACAACGTAATTCGTTGCAGGCATTTGATTTTGGGAATGGTCAAGATGGACTTTTTAGTTTAATAGGGTCGGCCGCCGTTGCGGGTACAGCATTGGATGATGCTATTTTTGGAACCTTGCTTTTGCCTGCAGCAGGCTCACCTCGATCGGTTGATTTATGGCCTATCTTTCATACGGGTGTTCCTAATTTAGCTCCCTATCATTTAGCAACTGGAAAGGCGGGTAATCCGTTAGCTAATGGAAAACCATTTATCAATAATTTTTTACCGAATGGTGGTGATATGCTTCGCTTAAATATGGCTGTGCCAATAACACCCCGTAATGACCCATCGTTTAGTTCTAATGGACTTATTCAAGCTGCTGTATTAGGTCTTACAAACCCATTATACAATAGCACAACGGCCATTCAATTTATTCCTAATATGGATGGTTTCCCGAATGGAAGAAGATTAGAAGATGATGTGACTAAAATTGAATTGCAAGCAGTAAGTGGCGTGGTATTGGCTGCAATTGGTTTGTGGTATGATGATTATACGGCTGGAGGATCTAACCCTCTAACTACAGATTTATTAGATGTATTAACTTATACTACTGGAGTGAACAATAATGATACAAGCTTTTTACCTAGTTTTCCTTATGTTCAAATGCCTTGGCGTGGCACTGCTGAAGGTGGTGGATTAGCAACGCCATTTACACAAGCAGCTTGTTTGGTTTCAGCTCCCTTAAGCACGCTTGGCTTTGCTACATCGCAAACCATGATCAATTATTATCCTAATCCTCACACCGATCAAGTTATATTCAAATTTAATTTGGTAAAATCCACTTCATTTAAAATTGAAATTTTGGATTTACAAGGACGATTAATAAAAACAATTGGTGAGGGTAACTATGGTAGTGGCGAACATCAACTTGTATGGAAAAGTGATAACTTTCCGGCAGGTATTTATTTAGCAAAAGCCATTGAAGGGAATAGAATTGTACAGACACTAAAAATTACAAAACAGTAGTAAGGAGAAATTGAATAAAAATTTTAAAAATAAGATTTGGGCGGCATACATGCTTTCTCTTCAAGTCCTCGCCCAATGAGGCATTGGATCTGTGGGCTTTCCGTTCAATCATTGCCGCAATACACACCCTATTGAAACTTCTTTCTTTTAGAACGTATTTTGCTTAACCTCAAAACAAGATTTTCCTTTTTTCACTAAAGGCTCGTAAGAAATTATTTCTTGCGGGCTTTTTTTGTTAAAGACTTTAGTAGGTTTATAAACAACATAGTCCGTGAATCATTGTAATCTTCAAATCTGTAAACCAGTAGAAATTTACGTTTTTGTTATATTATCGGTATAATTTGCTTTCTGATTCTTATGGAAATTTATAAACTCATCAACTAAGCCAAACCATTTAATTACGTTGTAAGGATTATAATCAATTTGATGGTTAACACCTGCTATTGTTTGCAGGTCAATGCTGTTTGCAGTATTTACAACTAACCTATATGAAGAATAAAGATAGTCCTCAAATTTATTTGTAAGTTTATGCTTCACAGGATTGAGATGTATATAGGCAATGACTTTAGAAAAATAATCATCACTGTCAATTACCTTTCTCCGAAATGGTTCTTCGAAAAGACCTCCTGTTCTATTATACATTTTATTGTATGCTTGCGCATATCCATTAAATAAATTTGAGAATTGTTGACTGATGATTTGTTCAACTGTTTTGGTTTCATGTTTAATACTATTCAACTGCTGACGAATGGCTTCCTCTGTTTTAATTTTTAATAAAAAATGGAAATGATTTTCTAATAAACAAAAACAATAAGTATCTGCAATCGTGTTGAGATAATGAAAATACTTTTTGAGAAAGTAGCGATAGTTATTATCATTTCTAAAGATTGTTTCTTTATTTATTCCTCGGTTATAGACATGGTAAGTCATACCTGCGTGAAGTGGTTCAATGTGCTTTTTCATAGTATGAATATAGTAAATAAAATGGAAAATGGTGCCAGAAACGCTGGCAGGGGAGGAACGCTGGCAGGGTTGCAAGGTTGCGGTGGTTAAACCCTGCCAGCGTTACACCAGCGGTGCGTTTCCTCCAATTAAATCCAATATTCAAGTTTGTTCGTAAGTATCTCTATAAACTTAAAAAAACGAACATGAAAAAAGGAAATTTCATCTTATTCGTATTGATTGGCTTTACAATTTTTAGCATCAATACATCCTGTAATTTTATTAACGCGAAAGCTGACGCTTATCCTACCTTATTAAAAAGATCAGATACCACGAGCATCTCAACCGAATTTAAAACGCTTGAAGATCTTTATACTAAATACACCAACAATTTAAAGCAGGATTCAAATGATGATCTGTCAAGAATTAAACTCGTTGAATTATATATCAGTGAAGCTCGAATTTCAGGCAATCTTAGTTATTATCACGAAGCCTCTTTGAAATCTCTCAATACTTTAATTGCAAAAAAAACAGTTACCAAAGATGTTTTATATAAAGCACTTACCTATAAAGCCACCATTCTTTTATCACTACATCAATTTACCGATGCAAAAATAATTGCCACACAAGCTTTAGCCATGAACCCCTATGATGCCGATATTTATGGCGCACTTGTAGATGCCAATGTTGAATTAGGAAATTATCAACAGGCCGTTGTTTTATGTGATAAGATGATGACCATTCGACCTGATATTCGCTCCTACTCTAGAATCTCTTATCTCCGTCAAATTATGGGCGATAATGTGGGTGCCATTTCAGCGATGCGAATGGCTGTTGAATCGGGTGCACAGGGATTAGAAAATACAGAATGGGCTCGCGTTCAATTAGGTGATTTGTACTTAAACACCGGTCATGCTGATACCGCTAAAATGCTATATGAATCTTCTATTTATGTTCGCCCCAATTATCCGTATGCTGAAATGGGATTGGCCAAAGTAGCGAGTGCACAAAACCAAATAGATACTGCCATTATACATTGTAAAAATGCCATTCGCGCAATGAGTGAATCTTCCTTTGTTTCATATTTAGGTGAACTCTATAAAAAGAAAGGTGATACTAAGAAGGCAAATGAAATCCATCACGACGTTCTAAAATTAGTATTGGAAGGTGAAAAAGAAAATGAAACAAAAACCTTTGCTAAACACAATGGTCATAGAGAACTGGCGAATGCTTATTTATACACACAACAATTTGATGAGGCATTGAAGCATGCAAAACAAGATTATCAATTACGTCCACAAAATATTGACGCCAATGAATTAATGGCATGGGTTTATTTTTTACGCAACGAAAATGCATCAGCAAAATCTCATATCGAAAAGGCCCTTTCAACAAATAGTCAAAATGCTACCCTTATTTATAAAGCCTCTTTAATTTATGAAGCTCTTGGCGAAAAAGAATTATCGCAAGAAATGAAAAGTAAAGCATTGACCATTTATAGTAGTTTACCAACTGAAAATTTTATTGCTGTAAAATAATTCTTTGAATCATGAACCATATCAAAAAGTCAATTATTTTATTCTTCGTCATTTTATGTTCGAGCCTATTTACTTCTGCACATACCATCAATTATGAACTTGATAAATTAAGCGATGGCGATCTTTTTTCAAACTATTTACAACAAGGTTTTACTCATATTATTCCTTTAGGTTTAGATCATATTCTTTTTATTCTTTGCGTGTTTTTTTTAAACACTGACATAAAAAAAATCATATTACAAGCAAGCCTATTTACATTAGCCCATTCCATCACCTTGGCTTTAGCAGTTTATGGTTATATCAATCCTCCATCAAGTATTATTGAACCTATCATTGCCTTATCAATTGCCTTTTTAGCCATCGAAAATATTTTTTATCAAAAGGTAAAACCTTGGCGCCTTATTATGATTTTTATATTTGGGTTGGTTCATGGAATGGGATTTGCAGGCGCACTTGATGAATTAGGTATGCCTAGCTATTCATTTGCTACCGCATTAATCAGCTTCAATATTGGCGTAGAACTCGGACAATTAGCCATTATCTTCTTTATGTATTTTATCACACTTAAAATTTCAAATCAAACAATTTGGTACAGAAAAAGAATTGTAATTCCTGCCAATATCATAATAGGCATGGTTGCATTTTACTGGACCATCGAACGCATTTTTTTATAATCAAAACTTTTAAAAATATTTAAAATGAAAATCTATTTACTTATCATTCTATCTATATTATGCTTTTCAAAATCTTTTGCTCATAGCGGTAATATACAAGGTAAAATTATTGATAGCAAAACCAAACAACCTATTGAATATGCTCTCGTTAAATTGCCACAATTAGGTTTGCAAACCATTTCTAATGTAGCGGGTGTATTTACACTGAACGATTTAATAGATGGTGAATATACCCTTGCTATTGATATGACGGGTTATAACCAAAAAGAATTGAATGTTCGGATCGAATCGCACAATACGATTCAACTAAATATTGAAATGGAACCCAATAGCACTCAGTTAAAAGAAGTAAAAATCCGAACCGATCAAATAGCGAATTCAAACACGATTTCTAAAATCGATATCAAAATGCGTCCTGTAAATACATCGCAAGATATTTTAAGAATTGTACCAGGCCTTTTTATTGCCCAACATGCCGGAGGTGGAAAAGCTGAACAAATTTTTCTTCGTGGATTTGATTGTGATCATGGAACAGATATTAATGTTTCGGTAGATGGCATGCCGGTCAATATGGTGAGTCATGCACATGGTCAGGGTTATGCAGATTTACATTTTGTATTACCCGAAACCATTGAGCGTGTGAATGTTCGAAAAGGACCATACAATGCCTCTATTGGGAATTTTGCAACTGCTGGTGCTGTTCAGTTTCAAACAAGAAATACAATCGACAATAATTTAATTTCGTTAGAAGGTGGCAATTTTAATATGTTCCGTGTGTATTCTCAAATCAATTTATTGGGAGAGAAAGCGAAAGCTAAAAATCAAAACTTATTTGTGGCTGGAGAATATTATTATCGTCGAGGTTTTTTTGATCAACCTGATCATTTACATCGAAGTAATTTATTTGCAAAATATTCGGGTTTGATACGAAAGCATCATCGAGTAACTATGCAAGTTTCAAATTTTAGTAGTCGATGGAATGCCTCAGGTCAAATACCAGAACGTGCTGTTGCGAATGGTTCAATTAGCCGATTCGGAAATATTGACCCAACTGAAGGTGGACAAACCGGACGCGTGAATGCCAGTTTAAAAGTAGTTTCTGATTTACATCATGGCAATACCTTAAGTAATCAAATCTTTTTCAATACATATCGATTTAATTTACTTTCCAATTTTACTTTTTATAAAAATGATACCGTAAACGGAGATAAAATTCGGCAGCACGAACAACGAAAAATTATTGGCTATAATGGTTCGTTTCATAATTCAAAACAAATTGGGCAGATTAATTTTAGCACCGAACTTGGCGTTCAAGCACGTTACGACATAATTAAAAATAATGAACTTAGTAATGTAACACGCGAAAACAATGTTTTAAATCGCTATTCATTGGGCGATGTAAATGAATTAAATATTGCAGCTTATTTGAACGAAAATATTGATATTAATAAAAACTTGAGAATCAATATAGGACTACGCGAAGATTTCTTCTTGTTTGATTATACCGATCAATTAGATCCAAACCCTAATCAAAACAATGTTGCAAAAGCGATCTTTAGTCCTAAACTGAATCTTTACTATTCATTGAATAAAAATCTTCAACTTTTTCTTTTGTCTGGTATTGGGTTTCACTCTAACGATACACGAGTTGTGGTTGCACAAAATGGATATCAAACTTTACCGCCAGCTTATGGTGCTGAATTTGGAGGGAATTACAAACCAAACAAAAATATGCTCATTACCGCTTCTGCATGGTGGCTTTATTTACAACAAGAATTTGTTTATGTTGGTGATGAAGCCGTTGTTGAACCAAGTGGTAGAACCCAACGTTATGGTATAGATATTGGTTTGCGCTATGATATAAAACCATGGTTATTTGCTGATATTGATTTCAACTATGCCATACCACGCGCATTAGATGTGAGCGCAGAAGAAAATAAAATTCCATTAGCGCCTACGACCACTTCAATTGGAGGTTTAACAGCCAAGTTCAATCAGCGTTTGAGTGCCTCTCTTCGATATAGATACCTTGCCGATAGATCGGGAAATGAATCAAACTCTGTTATTGCAAAAGGTTATTTCATTAATGATTTAGTTGTTGAATATGGATTTAAAAAAATGATCTTTGGATTATCTGCCGAAAACTTATTTAACCAAAAATGGAAGGAAGCCCAATTTGAAACAGAGAGTCAATTGAAGGGCGAATCATCACCAGTTAGCGAAATTCATTTTACTTCAGGCACACCTTTGTTTTTAAAAGCCAAAATTGCGGTAAGATTTTAAGTAAGGGTCAACTATTTTATCTCCATACATAATTCTGTTAGTACACCATTGGCGGTTTTAGGATGAATAAAACAGACCATTTTATTGTCGGCCCCTTTTTTAGGTTCTTCATTCAATAATATAAATCCTTCGGCTTTCATTCTTTCCATCTCAGCATAAATATCATCAACAGCATAGGCAATATGATGCATCCCTTCACCTCTTTTTTCAATATACTTTGCAATTACACCATCTTCTACGGATGATTCAAGTAATTCGATTTTACTATCTCCAACCATAAAAAAAGCGGTATTCACATGTTCACTAGCAACCGTCTCGGTTTTATAACAAGTAGTTTTGAGCAAGTTTTCGTAAAGAGGGATACTAATTTCTAATGATTTAACGGCTATACCGATATGTTCGATGGTCATGTAAATTAATTTTGAGATGTAAAAATCAAAGATATAACCTTATCCTATTTGCTAAAGAAACTATACATAAGAAATAATTCATCATTCGAATTTTGTAGAATATATTTGCCATCCTCGGTGCTCGTTCATATTCAGTTATTACTCATTGATATGCTTATGCATCCGATCGAATAAAATACAATCTAACAAAACATCATTTAAACATAATATCATGAATTTCCCAATTTATTTCGACAATAATGCTACAACCCCTTGTGATCCTCGCGTTGTAGACACAATGGTTCCTTATTTTACGCAGAACTTTGGTAATGCCGCTAGCCGAAATCACTCATTTGGTTGGACTGCCGAAGAAGCTGTTGATTATGCGCGTGAGCAAGTTGCCAAACTAATTGGTGCCGATCCTAAAGAAATTATTTTTACCTCAGGCGCTACAGAAGCTGATAATCTTGCTATCAAAGGCGTGTACGAAATGTATGCATCAAAAGGAAATCATATCATTACAACTACAATTGAACATAAAGCGGTACTTGACACTTGTAAACATCTTGAAAAACAAGGTGCCGAAGTTACCTATCTTGAGGTTGATGATAAAGGTATGATTAACCTTGATGAACTTGAAAAAGCCATCACACCTAAAACAATTTTGGTTGCTATTATGTATGCCAATAACGAAATAGGAACAGTAAATCCTATGCGTGAAATTTCGGCTATTGCAAAAAAACATGGCGTACTTGTGATGTCCGATGCAGTGCAAGCCGTTGGAAAAATTCCTGTGGATGTAAATAAAGATGGTATCGATTTAATGGCGTTTACGGCGCATAAAATGTATGGCCCTAAAGGAGTTGGTGCCATGTATGTGCGTCGTAAAAACCCGCGTGTAAAAGTAACTGCTCAAATGGACGGCGGTGGTCATGAAAGAGGCATGCGCAGCGGTACCTTAAATGTGCCAGGTATAGTTGGTTTTGGTAAAGCATGCGAATTATGCATGAATGAAATGGATTCAGATACAGCAAGAATTACTAAATTAAGAGATCGATTAGAATCTGGACTTTTAAAAATTGAAGAAAGTTATTTAAATGGTCACCCAACTAATCGACTTCCACATGTGGCAAATATTTCATTTAAACATGTTGAAGGTGAAGGTTTATTAATGGGTATCAATAAATATATTGCCTTAAGTAGCGGTAGTGCTTGTACTTCTGCCTCATTAGAACCATCGTATGTTTTAAAGGCTTTGGGTTTAGGCGATGATTTAGCACATAGTTCATTACGCTTTGGATTAAGCCGTTTTTCAACAGAAGAGGAAGTTGATTATACCATTAAAGCCGTAACAGATACAGTGAATAAATTACGCGAAATGAGTCCACTTTGGGAAATGTATAAAGAAGGAATTGATTTAGATAGCATTGAGTGGGCTGCACACTAGGCATCTAAGGATAAATGAAAATAATTGAGTCGTTTGGTTAGTATAATCTTTTTGACTTATATGCTGAATTAGAATCTTGTTTAAAAAATTAAACTCGTGGCTAAAAAAGAAAACAATCTTGCTTTAGGTATATCTGAACCAGAGAATGTAGATGCTTTTATGCAAACACTTGATCATTCTTTAAAAGAAATTGTCATTTATTTAAGGCAATTTATTATGAGCATTGATAAAAATATTGGCGAAGGAATTTATTGGAATGCGCCTACATTTTATTACACTGGTGAGATGGCGCCATTCGATGCAAAAGAGTATAAAAGATATATTGTAGGTTTTGTATTCAATAAAAAAGATTGTATTAGAATGGTATTTTTAAAGGGTGCAAATGCAATTGACTCAACTCATTTGTTAGAGGGAGATTATGCAGATGGTCGAAGACTAGCTGTATTTAATAGTATTGATGATGTAAAAGCGAAAGAAAAGGGTTTGGAAGAGATCATAAAACAATTGTTGAAAGCAATGCATAATTAATACTGATCTATTTCTTCTGATCTAAACCTTTATCCGATCTATATCAATTCTCGAAAACTTTAAGGATAATATTTGCTTAATTGCTGAATTATATTGGTATACATTTCTTGATCCTCGTTGTTTTGTGATTTAATATTGTAGTTCAATTTCAATGCGAATAAGTAACATCCTTATCTTTTAGAATTGAAAAAATACATTTCATTGCTCACATATATCAAAATATATGAAAAAGAAAATCTTGACTTTTTTTTTAGCTTTCATTTTCATCTTAATTGGCTTTAGTTTTTGGATGTCGCCTCGATTAGGTGGTCTGCTTAATTTTGGAAAAACATCAATTAATAAAGAAATTGAAAGGCTTGAATTTGACACCTTAGCAACTAAAAGTTTTGGATTAGACTATAATTCTGATTCTAAAGTAGAGCAATATCGTGAATTAAGGACACTATACAAATTAGACAGTTTAGTGAATGATTGTCACTCAGGATTTGAAAAAGTTATAAAAATTCAGAGTTGGGTACAAGGTCGATGGGAACATAATGGCGATAATATTCCTGAAAAGAATGATGCTTTGTTTATTTTGAAAGAAGCTGAAAAAGGAAAGAAATTCAGATGTGTTGAGTATAGTATTGTTGCAAGTCAATGTTTAGCATCATTAGGATTTATTGTTCGAGGACTTGGACTAATGACAAAAGAGATCAACAATATTCAGTCTGGAGGCGGGCATGTTGTGAATGAGGTATATCTTCCAGATCTAAAAAAATGGGTTTTTATAGATCCACAATATGATGTAATTACAATTTCTAATGGTATTCCACTCAATGCAGTTGAATTGCAAAATTGCATTGCCAATCAAATAAATTTTGACATTTTAAATCCTAATCATACAATTTCAAAAGATGAATATATTCAATGGATCGGGCCATATTTATACTATTTCAATACAACTTTACGAGGGGAGCGAATTAGTATATGGGATAGATTAATAGGGAACAAGAAACAATTAACCCTCATTCCTAAAGGTGCAAAAGAGCCAAAATATTTTCAAAATTTAATACGCTTAAATAATAGTTTTTATACAAATTCAATAAAGGATTTTTATCCTATTCTTCAATAAATTATTTTCTAATTTCTGGCTCGGCATATTTTAATACAGGTTCATCATTTTGAACTAAAAAATAAATTATGGAGCGACTAGTTTTACACCGTACTAGAAAAATTATTTTGATATCAACTATCATAAACGATTATTCATTCAAACATTATTTAATTTTAAAAACAACAATTATGTATTCTTTTTCAAACCTAAAGTATTTACTTATTTTAATAGTTACAGCAATTAGTTTTACTTCATGTACCAAATCAAATTCAAGTGGTAGCTCAAATATAGATGCAGGCCAAACAAAATCTATTATTCAAAATGGCACATGGAGAGTTACTTATTTCTTTGATAAAACTGACGAAACCAATAAATTTTCTGGATATAATTTTTCTTTCAATTCATCTGGAAATGTTACGGCAACAAAAGGAGGTTCAACCGTAAATGGAACATGGAGTAGCGGAAACGACGATAGTCAAGTGAAATTAGTTTTGAATTTTAATGGTGTAAATCCATTTGATGATATCGAAGATGATTGGCATATTATTTCTCAATCAAATTCCGAAATTAAACTCACCGATATAAGTGGCGGTAGTGGCGAAACCGATTACTTGACATTCGAAAAAAATTAGAATGCCCTGACTTTATAAATTGAGATAGTCATATTTAAATCTACTTGATGCAATTAGGCTAAAAGCCTAGTAGGTTATCCTATCATAGTGAGTAATTTAAAGAATATGTTTAAGATTTTAGTGACTATAGATTTATAAATTGTAAGAAATAAGAATCGATTGCATCAAAATACGATGGGCCCTTTTTAAACTATAAAACAAAAATAAATGAGATTATTTCACACTCTTTGCCTGCTCATCTTCTTTTTCCCTTCAAAAATTGATGCGCAAATTATCTTTCAAAAAGCATATGGTGGTTCAGCAATGGACGAAGCCAATTGTGTTCGACAAACTACCGATAATGGATATATTATGGCTGGTACAACTACAAGTTATGGCGCGGGTGGTCGTGATATCCTAGTAATAAAAACCAATCAGTTTGGTGATACAACATGGACAAAAACATTTGGAGGTGATACAGATAATGAATACGGATTTTGTGTACAACAAACATCCGATGGTGGTTATATTGTTTCGGGTGTGGCGTCTTCATTTGCTGATGTTTCGGGTGATATGTATGTCATCAAATTAAAATCAAATGGTGATACAGCATGGACTAGAACTTATGGGGGAATAGGGTATGAATGGGGCTCAACGATTCAACAAACAAATGATGGAGGTTATATACTGGTTGGACAAACACCCGCATTTGGGGCTGGAGGTTTTGATGCATATCTGGTTAAACTAAGTTCAAATGGAAATATTTCGTGGACCAAAACTTATGGTGGATCAGGGCTCGAAATAGGTTACGATGTTCAACAAACTACTGATGGAGGCTATATTTTGACCGGACAAATTGATACTTATGGAGCTGGTGCAGGTGATTTTTATTTAATAAAAACTGATACCAATGGCAATGTCATTTGGACTAAAGCATACGGAATTGCAGGTTCCGAAGCAGGTGTTAGCGTAAGGCAAACAACCGATGGAGGATATATTATTGGAGGCACATCAGAAAATGCATTGGGTCCTTTGGGTCCTGATATGTGTTTAATAAAAACTAATTCTGTTGGCGATACCTTATGGGCAAAACTTTATGGTGGGCCCATGATTGATGAATGTTATGAAGTAATACAAACAACGGATGGTGGATACATGTTATGTGGCAAATCATTTAGTTTTAGTGCAAGTGGCGACTATGATGTTTATATTGTAAAAACCAATCAATCTGGCATTGTTCAATGGTCTAAAACGTATGGCGGCTCAGGGGTAAATACAAATAATGAAATTGGTTATTCTATTCAACAAACTTCCGACAATGGTTATATCATTGGTGGTGAATCAATGTTTGGTTTTGGCATTGGAATGAAAAATGTTTATCTCATAAAAACGGATTCATTAGGTAATAGTGGATGTAATCAAAGCTCGCCAGCAACAGTTACAGCCAATTTACTTCCTCAAGTTATTTCGCCACCAACACTTGTTGCGTCTGGAGGAATCATTTCGTTTCCTGCAACAATGGTGAATGGAGGTACAACACCAACATTTTTATGTCAATCAGTTGTTGGTATCAGCGAATGGCAAACAGATAATTCTTTGTTCGCTTATCCTAATCCTTTTGAAGAAAAACTATCCATACAAAATCCTAACAATAGTGAAATTCAAGAGGTGAGAATTTGTAATACATTAGGTCAAGAAGTTTATTCTTCTGAAAAAAATAATCAAATTATGAATGGTAATATCTTACTCAATTTGTCACAACTTGACAAAGGCATTTTTCTCTGTCATATTAAAACTAACCAATATTGGAAAATAATTAAACTAGTGAAAGAGTAAACTAAAAAAGGATCAATGACCATTATTATGATAGATTGAAATTTAACTTTTACACATTATTGAATCTATTAAAAATAAGATTTTGAGCCGAGAGACAAATTCAATTATTGAATTTCAACTAAACGATAACCCTCACCATATAAATTTTCAATTCTTAAGAACTTACTTTTTGAAATTATTTTACGAAGTCGAGTGATATAAACATCCATGCTTCTCGACGTATAAATATCATCTCGATCCCAAAGCAAATTCAAAATTTGTGTTCTATTGATATACTCATTAAAGCAATCGAAAAAGATTTTTAATAAATCGGCTTCTCTTTTTGTTAACTTAAATACTTCATCATCAATACACACCTTTCTCGTTTTTATATCGAAGCTCAAATCGGCCTTTTGAATAATATTTGTTCTTTCTTGTTTACTTTCAAATCTTCGCAATACAACTTGTATTTTAAATTCAAGTTCTTTGAATGTGAAAGGTTTAGTTATATAATCTTCAGCACCAAGTTCATAACCTATAAATTTCTCTTGATCGGTTTTTACTGCTGTTAAAAAAATAAATGGTTTATTGGGTTTGGTTTTTTTAATCCTTTTTGCCAATTCAAAGCCATTGATATCTGGTAACATTAAATCTAAAATGTATAAATCAAATTCTTGATCATAAATCATTTGAAGGGCTTCATTTCCAGAATTGCAAACTACGAGTTGGTAACCACAAGAAATTAGATTTTGGCTGAGTAGATATGACAAGTTGAGGTCATCTTCAATTAATAAAATATGATGCTTATTTTCTGTCATGATGGATTATTAATAGGCAATTTAATTTCAAAAATACATCCTTTGTTTAGTTCACTTTTTACACTTACTGATCCACCATGTAAATTAATAATGGCTTTTACATAACTTAATCCAATACCAAAACCTTTTGTATTATGCACCAAACTCGAATCTTCTCTGTAAAATTTTTCGAATACATTTTCGCGTGATGCTTTACTCATTCCACGCCCATTATCAGAGATAGTTATTATTGTGTAATCATCTTTTGTATAAATATGACATTCAACCTGAATGGGTCTTTCATTGCTTTTATATTTTATAGCATTGTCGAGTATACTTGACATACAATTGGTAAAATGCATTGGATCTACATTGGCGTAACAAGGTTCATTAAACAACAAAACTAATTTTCCTTTTTCCTTCTCAATGAGCGATCTAAATAAATCACATATTTGTTTCACTAAAGCCGTAATATCCTCGTGTGACTTTTCTAAAAGAAGTGTATTGTTTTCTAACATACCAATTTGCAACGATCGGTCAATATTTTGTTGAAGCCTATTTGATTCTGCAACTATAATTTCTTGTAGTTTTTTAATTTCTGGATTCGATTGGTCTATTTGATGACTCATCCAATCAATCGCCAACTGAATATTTGTAATGGGTGTATTCATCTCATGATTTAAATTTTGAATAAAAGCAGACTTCAAATCCGAAAGCTTTTTTTGCTTTTCAAAAAATAAGAACAAACTAATCAATAAGGCACTCAATAACAAAATAACACCAATTGAAAGTAAGGCGGGTGACATACGAAATAAATTGCTCTTATCATTAAACAAAAGAACTAAACGTTGGGGTGAAATAAACCGATCATTGCCAAACACATCAATTCCAAATGTGCTTTTAATAGCTCCAACACTATCTTTTGATCCTTGTAATAAATTAATATGTTGTGTTTCAATATCTACAAAAGCATAGGCAAAACTTGACTTAATTCCCTCTTCTAATAATTTTTCTTTAATAAAAATTCGAATGATGGTGGTATCAAAAAAATCTTCAATTTTGTTTTTTCTTTTAATCACCTCTCGATAATTACTTTCATTCACTATTGTACTATCTGCAATTTCAGAAGGGTTGTAAATAATATTGAATGTAAGTTCAGCATAGGTGGCCAATGAAGATTTATAATTCGAGTATTGAAAATCGATTTCGTTATTTTTCTTAATTTCATCTTTGTCTAAATACATTATAATAGTATCTGGCTTTCCATAGAAACCTTTTTCATTCCATTTTTGTTTTAATAGATACATGCCTTCATTCGGCATAAAACTCGGCTTCGAAAAAAATGTAACACATGAATTTGCATTCTTAAGTTTAGCACGAACTTTATTTAATGCATAGAGTGAACGTATATAAAAATCTTTTTTTTCAATCTCATAAGCTTGTCTTTGCCATAATATTTGCAACACAATAAGAATCGTCATTAAACTAAGTAAGGCAAATGCAATAATATGTTTGTTACGAATTTTCATTCAATCAAATATAAATCGATTCAATTGATTAAGGATCTGTTACAATTGTTTTAAGTATGAATTAAGTTTTTAAAGCTAACCATGATATTATTAAAAATGTCTTTACCAATAAATCTTAAAATAAAAAAATCATGAAACAAATATTAAAAACGATCGTATTGCTTTTGGTGATATTTATTATTACCGCAAATATTAGCATAGCTCAAAATTGGATTGCAAAAGCAAATATTGCGCAAAGCGCTACAGGTAGAGGCGCTGCACAAACATTTGTACTTAATAATAAATTGTATGTGGCTGGCGGCTATATAGGTTTTAGTTCAGGCTATACCAATGATATGCAAATGTATGATCCCGCCTCAAATACATGGACAGGCAAAGCTTCTCCATCTGAACCCAACAGATCATCAGGTATAGCCTTTGTAATAAATGGTAAAGCTTATATGGGACTGGGTGCTAAAAACTTTTTGAGTTTCTCACCGCCTGAAACCCCACTAACAGATTTGAACGAATACAATGAAACTTCAAATTCATGGAGTTCAAAAGCTAGCTTTCCAGATTCAGGACGAACTGCCTCAGCTTCATTTGTATTAAATAACAAAGCCTATATTGTTGGCGGCGAAAAAGGTGTTTCAGGACTTAAAACATCGGAGGTATGGGAGTATAACCCGAGTACGAATGCATGGACAAAGAAGAATGATTTTACTGGTGGAGGTATTGCTTTTGCCTCGACATTTACAATAGGTTCTAAATCCTTTTTAACTGGAGGTATTTTATCAGATGGAACGATTTCAAATAAAACCTATGAGTATAATGCCACAACAGATACATGGACACAGAAAGCAAATTTACCTATCTCAAATCAAGGTGGAATTGCGTTTACTATTGGAAATGATGCCTATTATGGTTTAGGGAGTGATAAAAATTTAGGTGGTACTGGCGCTGTTTTTCCAACTACCTTTTATAAATATAATAGCCTCATGGATACTTGGACTGCAACAACCCATACCTGGTCAGCTGCTGGTAGATTATGGTCTATAGCCGGGGTTATAAACAACAAAGCTTATGTGGGTGCTGGATATAAATTTGCTTCTGGCGAATTTGCTTACAAAGATATATTTGAATTAGCGTTTGCTCCGAATACAATCAATGAAATGCAAATTGATAATAACTCGATTATATATCCTAACCCAGCAAAAAATCAATTTTATGTCAATGCGAAAGGAAAGGAAATAAATATTACTATTTATACCTCTCTTGGTCAAATTGTTAAGTCTCAAATAATACAAGAATACCAAGCAATTGACATATCGTCATTTCAAACTGGTAATTACTTTGTAACAATCAATTCAAATCATCAAACACACTATACTCAACTCAAAGTTGTAAGATAAGTTATCATGCTTATAGAGAGCACTCGTGCGTGAAAGCGAGAAATCTCCATCACCACGATGTGCTCTTTGCTTTTTATATCCAGATTTTAAAAAATATGAGCCTTCCTACTTTTGTCAAGATTGCCGACATAGATAAACCTTTATATTTTCAAAGAGAATAAACTGATCGAATTGAGATTAGCGATGACATAAGATATTGTTGACAGACACTAACAGAAAAGAAATTGAGGTTTCCTCAATAATATGAACTACTTAAAACATACTTAATAATTGCTCAAATAATAATAATTTCAAACGGATGAATTAATTTTAAATACTTTAAATTTCTTAAACAAAAATGATCATGAACAATTCAATTAGTTGGTTCGAAATTCCAACAACAAATTTAGACAGAGCAGTCACCTTTTACGAAACCATTTTAGGTATTCAATTGATACCGATGGATATGCCGAATATGAAAATGCGTTTATTTCCGGTTGACGATATGCAGCAAGGCATAAGTGGTGCCTTAGTTGCAGAGTCAGGTGGATTTCATATTCCTTCTTCAAGCGATGGTCCTTTAATTTATTTAAATGCGAATCCCGATGTTCAACATGTGATAGATAAAGTTGAAGCGGCTGGCGGAAAAATAATTGTACCTAAAACCGAAATTAGTCCAGAGCATGGTTATTTTGCTGTAATTATTGATACTGAAGGAAATCGAATTGCATTTCATTCAGTACCTCAGTAAGTTTATATTTGTGGCAATCCCAATGCTTATATTCGGAGTAGTGAAAATCCCCTGATGCTTTGATCAGGGATTGAAACGTAAAGCTTGTTTGCCACCCTAAAATAAATTTATTACGAAATCAATTTCTATTGATAACCTTTTTACAAAAACACACGTCTTTGCATAGCATGATAATGTGTAAACAAAATATATGAATATGAAATTGATATTAGTCATTACAAGTATCTTAGTTTGGTTGGTCTTTCCATTTGTTTCCAATTCGCAAGCTGGACTATTAGATATCAGTTTCGGCAATTTAGGTATTATACAAACTGATATTGCCAATGCAAATGATTATGGATTTTCGACCGTTGTACAACCTGATGGAAAAATAATTGTAGTAGGTATTGGCATGGTAGACACTATTGAATACAATAATTTTGTTGTGATAAGATATAAAACCAATGGAAGTTTAGATTCAACGTTTGGAACTAATGGAATTGTTACAACAGATTTTTATGGTGGAACTACAGATGAAGCTATAAGTGTTTGCTTGCAACCTAATGGGAAAATTATTGTGGCTGGAAAAAGTGAATCTTCATCTAATATGATTGATTTTGCGATAGCAAGATATAACAGTGATGGAAGTCTGGATCTTACTTTTGATGGTGATGGAAAAGTAACAACTGATATAGCTGGTGAAAATGATTATGGTAGTTGTGTAAAAATTCAGAATGATGGAAAAATTGTTCTGGCAGGTTATAGTGGTAATGCATTAAATAATAAATTAACTGTGGTTCGATATAATCCGAATGGTAGTTTAGACAATACTTTTGATGGTGATGGCATCACTACAACACAAGTGGGTTATATCTATTTATATGCTCAGTCGCTTGCTATACAAGCTGATGGTAAAATTGTAGCCACTGCAAGTTCAGGGTCAACGCCATCATTAAATTATCAAGATATTTTAGTAGTGCGATACAATACAGATGGAAGCCTCGATACTACATTTGATCATGATGGGGTGTTACTTGCCGATTTTTGTTATCAAGATTATGCTAATTGTGTAAGTATTCAAACTGATGGAAGAATATTGGTAACCGGTAGAAGTTACGATACAATTAATACCCTAGGAAATAATTTAACCTTGTTAAGATTTAATAGTAATGGTAGTTTAGATACCACGTTTAATGGCAGTGGAAAAGTAATTACTGATGTAACAACTTTACCCGATCATGGATATTCAATTGCTGTTCAAGGTAATGGTAAAATAGTTGTTGTGGGTCATAGTTTTGATGGTGTCGGCGATTTTAAAATAATATTAGTTCGTTACAATCCTGACGGTAGTTTAGACAATACCTTTGATAACGATGGGCTTGTTATTACTAATATAACGAACGGGCATGAGTATGGTGAGTCGGTAACCATTCAAAGTGATGGCAAAATTGTGGTCACAGGATTTGTTTATGATGGATTTAGTACATACGATATTTTTGTAGCTAGGTATATTGGAGATATTCCTTATCCTTTATCTATTCAACAGTCTTCTAACAATACCAATATCACATTTTCACCCAATCCTTTTTCAGAAAAACTTATTATTGAATCAGATATTGGACTGAATGATGCAACTCTTCGGCTTTATAACTTATTAGGGCAAAACGTGAAAGAGGTTAAACAATTATCAGGACATCGATTTGTTTTGTATCGTGATTTATTAGAGGCCGGTATTTATTTTATTGTATTAAACGAAGGAGATAAAATAATAACTCGTAAGAAAATTATGATCACTCAATAATAAATTCATGAGGCATTTTATTCTAATTGTATTCATTATAATAAATTATTCTTCATTGGCTCAAATCAATGTTTGCTCATGTTGTACGAATCAACATAAACAATTTGATTTTTGGTTAGGCAAATGGGATGTATATGATACTTTATCAAATAAGGTTGGTGAAAATTATATTCTGACTTTACAAGATAGCTGTATAATACAAGAAAATTGGACATCAAAAGGGATGACGGGCACGAGCTATAATTATTACAATAGTGTCGATAGTACCTGGAATCAATTATGGGTTGATAATAAAGGTAATTCGTTAGTATTAAAAGGATACTATGATGAAGGTAAAATGATTTTAAAAGGGACTGAAAAAAGGGGTCCAAAAGGTAAATTGTTTTATGATCGAATAACTTGGCAAAAAATGAAGAACGGAGATATAAATCAAGTGTGGGATATTGTAGATGAAAAAGGCAATATTTTATCCTGTGCGTTTAATGGCATTTACAAACGAAGGTAACAAGATTGAGTTGTAGGAACCCAATGATTCTAAAAAATGGGTGGAGTGAGATTGTGTTTATCCCTTTTATAAATATAATTTAATCTATCACTTCATGGTCCCGACGCTGGCTTCCGACATATATTATACTTCAAAACCTTTCGATGGATTAAATTTAATGTATCCTCAGAACAAAGGTCATCTTTGTTGAAAGAAAGATAAAGATTTTGGTTTATCAATTTCTATTTCATGGAATGATGCGACTCAGTTAATAATAGAGTTTACATTTTTATTCATCGGATTCCATTCCATCTTCATCAAAGGTTAAGTTTGTTTTAGGTATTCCATATTTTTTAAATCTATTTGTCTCAATTACATTTGAAAAAAATATAAATATGAAAAAAACTATATCCCTTTTTCTTTTAAGCTTCTTGGTTTGGAATGCCGATGCCCAAACAACTGCGAACGCAGTTTGGCTTCGTCATACATGTGGGTATACCGATGGGACTAGTTTACTTGGCGGTAATGTTTGGGGTGATGCAGTGTGTGCCGATGCATTTGGCAATTCATATAATTCAGGTTCATTTATGGGATTTTGGTTTACGATGGATACAGTAATTGATATGAATACCAACCGTTTTTATATCAATAAATATAATTCCAATGGAAAGCGAATTTGGACTGCTAAAGCAAAAGGTACAACTATCAACAGCATAATGTCAACATCTAAAATGCTTTGTGATAGTGTTGGCAATGTTTATTTATGCGGAACATTTAGTGTTGATGATAGTGTTTATTTATCGCCGAATTGGTATCCTGTTGGAGGAGGTTATATTGCTAAATACGATAGTAGTGGCAATAATATTTGGTGTAGATATGTATCACGATCTGGTACAGCTGGCATAAGCTTTACAGATATGAGTTTAGCAAACGGAAAATTATATGCTTGCGGTAATGCAAATTATGGTAAGGTTATTTTTGGTTCAGATACTTTTAATGTTACAACCTCTCAAAATGGTTTTATAACAAAATTAGATTTGAATGGGAATATTCTTCAATCTGAATTATTAGATTCAAATTGCACAAATGAGTTGTTTGGTATTGTTGCTTCAAGATATACAGATAATATTTATTTAGTCGGTCACCAATTAGGTGCTTCTAATATTGCAGTAGATGGCATTTCTGTGCCATTGGTATTGGAAGCAACAAATTCCATAGTGATAAAAATGAATAGTTCTTTGGTAGCACAATGGGTGAAAGGCGGAGTTACTTATCAAAATCCAACAGCAACCTGGGGTTCAGGCACCAAAAGTTTATCTCGTATTGGCATTGATAAATTTGATAATATTTATGCAATTGCAAATGGCAATGGTGATAGTACACGATTTGGTTCCTTAGGTTTTCATCATCTTGTTAATGGAGGATATGCGCAAGATGTTTATACAATAAAATTGAATTCAAATGGCATTGAGCAATGGTTACGTTATGGTAAAAGTGCAGAAAATGATTATGTAAGAGATATTATTGTAGATGAAAACGGAAATTCGGTCATCTCTGTCTATTCAGGTTCTAACGCATTGGGTAACTTTTATTTTGGAACAGATTCCATTCAACAATGGCATGGTGGTTTAGTTAAATATGATCCAAATGGCAATCTACTCTTTGTGAAACAACTTCAAGAAGCGCGTTCTATAAAAAGTTTGGCTTTAGGTATAGATAGTTCTTTCTATGCTACCGGAAATGGCATTAGTTATGCTATGCCTTATGATGGACTTAATATTTCAGGATGTGAAGACACTGCAAATTGGAGTCTTGCTGATTTCAAAATGGTGATGGTGAAATTTTTTGATAATACCTCTTTAATTTCAACTTCCATTAAGGAAGTAGAACCATCAATGAATGCAATTTTGTTTCCTAATCCTGCAAGTGGTTTTGTCAATATAAAAATTGATTCAAAAGATTTTATGCCAACGCAATTAAGTTTATTTGATGTGCTTGGGAATAGGATGGTCTTTAAAAAATTGACTCCAGGAAATAATGAAATTGATATTTCTGAATTTAGTGAGGGTATGTATTTTTACAAAATACATAATCAAAATAACCAATCTATACAAGGCAAACTCATGGTTATAAAAACGGATTAATATTAATTCAGTCCAAATTTTACACTCGCTATTTAGATTCTTATAAAGCGATCGGCTTGTAAATTAGCATATAGGTTTAATGTTGGTATGCGTTTTACCGGTATTTGGCTACAAGTATGGTAGGGAAATAAAAGGTACTTGGTTTGAATTAAGAACCAAAAGATCCATAAAGAAAAATTGATCGAAAAGCTACTCAGCCCCACTTGCTTGTAGCCAAGGTTGGCAGTAGTTTTGTATATGTATTGCTCGATTCTAAGTTTTAATAGTGATTATGATTCCCAAACCTATTTACAAACACATTGACTTTCACATTCTTCTTTCGTATCAAATGGCACAACACCACCACATCCTCCCCAAACAAATTGCTCCGCCTTATTCTTCCATTTGTTATAATAATATTTAGGTATTGCTGCCTGACAATTTCCTGCATCTGGTTTTAGATAGCATTTATCAGATTTAGCACAATTCCTTTTACAACTTGCAACTAAAAATAATTGAATAAGGATTACAACGCATAATATTAGTTTTTTCATGGATGCAACAAATAAATTCTTTAATCTACAACTTAGGTAAAAATACCGTTTTTAAGATAACTATCAACTTTTTTGTACTGATGTGAGGTGTATACTATCTTCTCTTCTCGCAGTAACTACTTTGAGTGCGTGTGTTTTCTAAAATTACCGCCAACATCTTTCTAACCTTGACATACTAAGTGTTTCTGCAATTGAATGAATAATATTCTTTACTTTTATCACTCACAGTCTTTGTGACAAATTAGGATTTAAACTATTTACAAATTATCCCTTTTATAAATATAATTTAATCTATCACTTCATGGTCCCGACGTTGGCTTCTGACATATATTATACTTCAAAACCTTTCGATGAACTAAATTTAATGTATACGGTATTCGTTCAAATTTTATTGAACTATTACTGACGTGTAATCTGCATGAACAAGGTCGCTGTTTGAATTCCAAGTAAAAACTAACGAAAAAACTAGACATTCTTGACTGAATCTATATCGCCTCTACTTTTGATATTTTATAAACCGTAGTTCGACTAATTTATAAAATCTTATCTCTTAAAAATATCCTTTCATCCTTCATTAATAAAAACCTTATTTTCAAAAACATACTTTTGAAAAATATTTTAAATAAAATGTACAAAGTAATATTGTTTTCTTTTTGCTTTTTGACTTTTATAGCACTGTCATGTAAGCATCATCCTATTTCTTCGAATACGAATACTACCAATAACACAAATACACCTAGCAATTCTAATAATTGTAGTCCCGATACGGTTTATTTTATGAATGATATTTTACCCATTATGATCTCCAATTGCACCATGAGTGGTTGTCATGATATCCCATCACATAAAGAAGGCGTCATACTTACAGATTACAATAATATAATTTCAACGGCTGATGTTGAGCCAGGGAAACCATCTTCAAGCGATTTATATAAAGTATTAATCAAAACTGATCCAGATAAAATAATGCCTCGCCCACCAATGAATCCGTTGTCATCCACTCAAATTGCCATGGTAAAAAAATGGATAGAACAAGGTGCTAAAAATAATAGTTGTACCTCTTGTGACACCTCAAGCGAAATGAAATTTATATCAAATATAGTTCCCATTCTTCAAGCCAATTGCACAGGCTGCCATTCTCCCTCTAATCTGGGTGGAGGTATTGACCTTACTAACTATTCAGGTGTTAATGCTGTAGCAACAAATGGTTCTTTAATGGGTGCTATTAATCACAATACAGGTTTTAGTGCAATGCCTAAAAATGGTAGTAAATTGACTGAATGTAATATCTATAAAATTCAAAAATGGATCACGAATGGTGCACAAAATAATTAGATCTATCTTCATTCCTTCTTTCATTTTTGTGTTCTTATTCATTAGTATACTTGGTTTAAATGGATGCTACTATGATAATAAGGAATATTTAATGGGGGGCATTACGATTTGCGATACGACTAATACCCAATTCGCAGCTATTATTAATCCCATCATCATTCAAAATTGTACAGGTTGTCATGGTGGTGGTGCTCCATCGGCTGGGATTTCGTTAGAAGGTTATACCAACATAAAAAATAATTATACTGCTATTCTCAACAGTATGAACAATGGAACCATGCCCAAAGGAAGTGCTAAATTAGATAATTGTACAATTTTGAAAGTACAAACATGGGTAAATAGAGGCGCGCAAAACAATTAAAAATAATATCTCAATGAATTCACTTAAAACTATTGTCGTATTATTTTTTATCGTTGCCTTTGCACAAACTTCATCGAAAGCGCAAACTGATTCAAATTTTCTTAAAGTAGACACTGATATCTCTCAAGAATTAGAAAATTTACTTGAAGAAGATGAAAAACCAAGAAAAGAATTTGTCAAAAATGCATTCAAATCCTCGCGGGTAATTAATGGGCATTCAATGGAATTGATTGGGAAGGGTGTACTTGATTTTAGGATTTTGCATCGATTCGGTACCATTAAAGGTGAATATCGTGAATTATTTGGTCTCGATCAAGCTTCAATGAGAATGGGTTTTGATTATGGATTAAGCAAAAATCTTACCGTTGGAATTGGCAGAAGTACTTTCAACAAAGAACTCGATGCTTTTTTTAAATGGCGTTTCATTCATCAACATAAAAAAGTGAAGCCAATTCCTTTTTCACTAATTTGGGTATCAGGTATTACCATGACGACTACTAAAATTACAGACCCTAATTTTAATCTATTTACGCATCGTTTAGGTTTTTATCATCAATTCATTCTTGGTCGAAAATTTGGCGAATCATTTACCCTGCAACTGTCACCAACTTTTGTTCATAGAAATTTAGTAGAATATAAATCTGATTATAACGATATGCTAGCTCTTGGAATTGGAGGTCGAATTAAATTATCAAATAGAAGCGCACTAATTGTTGATGCATTTCCTTTACTATACGGCATGAGAAAAAATTACAATATACTTCCATTGTCTATTGGATTTGATATTGAAACGGGTGGACATGTTTTTCAACTTCATATTTCGAATGCGAAAGGAATGAATGAAAAAGCATTTATTACTGAAACAACTCAAAAATGGGGAAATGGCGATTTTCAATTAGGTTTTAATTTATCACGTGTATTTACTGTTATTAAAAACAATGAAACTAGTTGGTAAAAAATAGGTTCTTCTATTTTTAATACGCTACGTAAGAATTTAGTCTTTTATATCAGCAACTAGGTATTAACGCCTTCTTCACGCATTTTATATCAAATTCCCTATCTTTGAAATTCAAAATTTTAAAATGAAAAAGTTAACCTTGTTACTTGTCGCCCTAATCAGTTTTGGATTTGCAAATGCACAGTATACAAATACAAAAATTGAAATTGGCCAAAAGGCTCCCGATTTAGAATATCCTAATCCCGAAGGAAAAACAATTAAGCTATCAGACATTAATGATAAACGCGTAATTCTTCTTGACTTCTGGGCTTCTTGGTGCGGACCATGCAGAATGGCCAACCCTCAATTAGTTGAATTTTATAAAAAGTATAGTGAAGAAAAATTTAAGAAAGCAAAAAAGGGTTTCACCATAGTAAGCGTTTCTTTAGATAAAGACAAACAACCTTGGATAGATGCGATCAAAAAAGACAATTTGCTTTGGCCTTTTCATATGAGTGATTTAGGTGGATGGCAAAGTAAAACCGCTGCAGAATATGGCGTTATGTTTGTACCTCAAGCTTTTTTAATTGATGTAAATGGTATCATTATCGGAAAATATAATAGGGCTGAAGAGTGTATTCCTGATTTAGAAAAACTTTTAGCCAACAACTAAGTATGAATGAAAGCGAAAACCATAAGCTTGTCATCATTACCGCACCTTCAGGATCTGGAAAAACAACCATTGTCAATTTTCTTTTAAAGGATAATCCCGAACTTGCATTTAGCATTAGTGCCTGCACACGCAAAGCTCGCGAAGGTGAGGTAAACGGTGTCAATTATTATTTTATTCCACTCGAAGAGTTTACACGTAAAATTGCTAACCATGAATTTGCCGAATTTGAAATGGTATACGAAGGCAAATACTACGGAACTTTAAAATCTGAATTAAATCGAATTATTGAAAATAACCAAGTGCCTTTGGTGGATATTGATGTGCAAGGAGCCTTACGACTTAAAAAACATTATGGCGAAAATGCACTCACTCTTTTTATTCAAGCACCCAGTATTGAAGTACTTGAACAAAGATTAAAATCACGTGGAACCGAAACTGAACAAAGTTTAGCCGAACGAATTGATAAAGCAAAAGAAGAACTTAAATTTGCCAATCTCTTCGATTATATTATCGTCAACGATGATTTACAAGATGCTTGTGAAGCTTCAAAAGACTTAATTCATGAATTTCTAAAAGATTCATCTTATTTTTAGCCCCAATCTATGCTTACCACCATTCTTTATATTTTAGTCTGCCTTATTTTCATTGGATTTTTTTCCGGTATCGAAATTGCTTTTGTTTCTGTAAGTAAACTCAATATCGAACTTAAACGTAAACAGGGTTCATACGCAGGCAAAGTGCTTTCGCGATTTATGGAAAAGCCTGCCACCTTTATTGGTACTAGTTTGGTGGGTATTAATATCGGCCTTGTTGTTTACGGTTTATTGATGACCGAACTAACCGATGTGTTTTTTGATATGGCTGGTTTACATAACGAATATCTTCGTTTGTTTATCGACACATTAATAGCAACCATTGTAGTTTTAGTATTAGGTGAGTTTATTCCTAAAGCCATTTTTCGTGCAAAACCTGAAACCACGCTTACCATTTTAACCATTCCTATTCAGTTTTTTTATTATTTACTTTATCCAATTGCGAAGTTTTTTGTTCGAATTTCTGAATTCATTTTAAAATATTTATTCAATGTTCGGATTTCTGAAAATAAACAAGTGTATTCTCGAATCGATCTCGAACAATTTGTAAAACAAATGCGTACCGGTCAAGATGCTAATGAAGAAGATGTAAATACTGAACTTTTTGAAAACGCACTCAATTTATCACAAGTTCGTATTAGAGAATGTCTTATTCCTCGTAATGAAATTGAAGCGGTAAATGTGAACACACCCATTGAAGAAGTGAATCAGCTATTTTTAGATACTAAACTTTCTAAAATTTTAGTTTATGAAGATTCAATCGATAATGTGATTGGCTATCTTCATCACCTCGATTTTTTAAGAAGTCCAAAGCAAATAAGAACCATACTTCACAAAATACCGACTGTACCAGAAGCCATGTCGGCTGTTGATTTATTAAATCAATTTACCAAAGAGCGTAAAAGTATTGCTTGGGTGATAGATGAATTTGGTGGTACCGCAGGTATTGTTACTATGGAAGATATTTTAGAAGAAATCTTCGGTGAAATTCATGATGAATATGATGTTGAAGAATATGTTGAAAATCAAATTTCTGCCAATGAATATATATTTTCGGGTCGTTTAGAGATTGATTATTTAAATCAAAAGTATAATTTAGATTTACCAGTTGATGATGCCGAAACTCTTTCAGGTTATATTATCGAAAATCACGAATCAATTCCTAAACAGAAAGAAAAAATTGTGATTGGCAATTTTGAATTCGATATGTTACTCGCTTCTGAAACAAGAATTGATATGGTTAAAATGAAGGCCCTTAATATTATTCCTAAAAGCAGAAAATAATTTAACATCCTTTCAAAATTATTCATACCCATGCGATCTATCACTCAATTACATGCATTATGAAAGCAATGATACTCGCAGCAGGGTTAGGCACTCGATTGAAACCTTTTACCGATTCTCATCCTAAGGCTTTGGCTATTGTAAATCAGAAAACCATACTAAGCCGAAATATCGAATACCTAAAGTCTTTTGGTATAACAGATATTATCATTAATGTTCATCATTTTGCAAATCAAATCATTGATCATATTAATGAAAACCAAAATTTTGGTATCAATATTACCATCTCCGACGAAACAAATGAAGTACTTGAAACGGGTGGTGGTTTAAAAAAAGCAGCTTGGTTTTTTAACGATCATCAACCATTTGTATTGATGAATGTTGATATATTAACTGATATGAATTTAGGAAATATGATTCAATATCATCTTGATAAAAAACCTTTAGCAACTTTAGCGGTGAGTGAAAGAACGAGTTCACGTTGTTTTTTATTTAATAAAACGAATGAACTCTGTGGATGGAAAAACAAGCAAACAAACGAAGAAAAAATAAGTAAGCCTAACGAAGAACTTATTCCATATTCATTTAGTGGCATCCATATTATCGATCCTACTTTATTGCCTTTGATTAAACAAGAAGGTAAGTTTTCGTTGGTTGACGTTTATCTTGATTTGGCCAAAACGCAAACCATTCTAGGCTATAATCATACTGGTTGTCATTTGATGGATGTTGGCAAACCTGAAAGTATAATTGAAGCTGAAAAGATATTTATCTAACAATCGTAATTTTAGTTACACCCGGCTTCACAATTTTCGATAATTCCTCTACATCTGCGTTCTTCAACGAAACACAACCATCTGTCCAATTATGTTTTAAGTCAATTACATTATCGCCATCTTTCCAAATTCCATGTATACCAACTAAACCACCAATGGATGCATGTGGATCAATTAATCCTTTTCGTTTATTTTCTTCAAATTGTCTTCTCGATTCTTCATTTGGATAATCAAATAACATAAACTTATCCCACTTGTCATGGTTCTTACAATTCTGAATGGTAAAGGTTCCTTCGGGTGTTCGCCTATCTCCTTCACATTGTTTTTGAAGTAGATGATAGGGTCCAAATACACATTTATAAGCGGTTAGCAAATTTCCCTTATGATAAACCTGTAATCGGTTTTTTGTTTTTAATACCTTGATATAAATTGAATCTGTATTTATGGTATCTACACTAAACTTCCGATTTAAAACTGGTGGTAGAATGACTGTTGTGGTCGTTACTTTCTTGCCATCTTTTCCAACTGAGGATTCAATTTTATTTCCTTTGCTGTCGTACATCACCACAGTTGCATTTTGTCTTGCCTTTTCTTTAAGCTTTAGTTGTTCTTCCTTCTTCTTTTTTTCGGCTTCTTCTTTAAGATATTTGTTATAAGCCAATTGTTTATTTTTTAATGAATCTGATTGACGCGATTGTGCCAACAAATTTTGACATCCAAAAAGTACAGATGTGATGAATAAAAAATATAGAATAAATGACTTCATGTTTCGAAATGCGAATTTAGATTAAATATTAAATAAAAACGCTCGATTAATTCAGTGAAGTGTCAAGATACATGATACCAAAGCAAATGGTATCATAAGCAATTACCTTCTTACTACCTTAAAGGCCATATCTCGACCGTGACCTTGCATAATGGCTAAATTAATCCACGACAATGCAAACTTTTCTAATAATTCTACTTTGTCAGATTTGCCAAAATCAATACACGAAGCAAATCCACAATCTAATGCCAATTGTTTGACAACAGATTTTGCATTTTCACTTTCACCAGCCATAAACATATCAATTGCTTCACCATGATAAACAGGGTTGAGCATATTTTCATAACCTGTGGTATTAAAACACTTGACTATTTCTCCATTTGTTTTATCAGCCAAAGCATGATAAACTGTTTTATATGGTTCTGGACTTTTTGCTATAGAATTAGTGGCATCAATAATCACCTTTCCTGAAACATTACCCAATTTTTCAATAATGTCAAAAATAGCTGTTGGCGGAGTAGCAATCAATATCACATCCGATTGTTTTACAGCATTTTCAATAGCTGCGAATCGATCTTCACCAATTTTGGTGGCCAATAAAATATTTTTTTCGCTTAAAGGAAACTTGGCCCCAATTAAAACTGTGTGACCAAATTTTATCCATTGTTGGGCTAATGCGCCACCCACATTACCAGAGCCAATAATTGCTATTTTCATATGAGTAAATTATAATGGCGATACAATTTATTTTATATCGCCATTATAAATGATTTAATTAGTAATAAAATTCTTCTGAAATAATTTTTCCATCCTTCACTTCATAATGGCACATTTCATTTATTTCCATTTTGCCCATTCCTTTAAAAGTAGCATCTATGCCCAATTCCATAAAAATATAATTGCCAAATACTTTGGGTTCATTCGTATATCCGCCATGCATTTCTTCTACCGAATTCATAAAATCCTCCCCCTTCTTTTTAATGGCCTCAATACCTTTCATAGTTTGCCTTGCTCCTTGCATGTTTGATTCGGTACTTGTGGCATCTGCATGGTACAATTCATTTTGAGCAGTTTCATACTGGCCTTGTCGGCAAAGTTCATACAATCGATTAGCTACTTCTTGTGTTGTCATGTTATTTTGTTTTGTTTTGTTTAAAAAATTTTAAATCAAATTTCGATAATCTGACAGAATTTTTCCCATTTTTTATTTGATAAGTTTATTGAAATATTGCAAATACACAAAACATAATGTTTAGGAAATATTGATACCAATTTGGGTTTAAGTGTATGACTTGCTATTCAAGTAAAATTTCGATACTTCCCAAAGCAAAATACCTGCGCTCACCGAAATATTGAGCGAATGCTTACTTCCAAGCTGGGGTATTTCAATTACACCATCACATAATGAAATCACTTCTTCTTGCACGCCATTCACTTCATTGCCAAAAACAAAAGCATATTTCAGTGCTCCATCTATTTTAAATTGATGTAGTAAAATACTGCCATGAACTTGTTCAACAGCATACACTTTATAGCCATTTTCTTTTAATTGTTTTACTGCTTCATTTGTGGATTGAACATGTTTCCATTCAACAGTTTCGGTTGCACCTAAAGCCGTTTTTTGAATATCGCGATGTGGAGGGGTTGGCGTAAAACCGCATAAATAAATGGCCTCAATTAAAAAACTGTCCGATGTGCGAAAAACCGAACCAACATTATTCATACTACGCACCTCATCAAGCACCACCACGATAGGTATTTTTTCTGATTGCTTAAACTCATCAATAGTTTTTCGTTCGAGCTCCGACATTGTTTTTTTTTGAGACATCATCCTTTCTAAAATTTGATAATCATTATTTCTTGTCCTTCTATTTAAATCAAGCGCCTAGCACTCTGGCAAACTCAATGGGATATTAACCGCAAGTCCGCCATCACTTGTTTCTTTATATTTATGATTCATATCTTGGGCTGTTTGCCACATGGTTTTAATAACGGCATCCAAACTCACAATGGCATTGTATGGATTACCTTGTAAAGCCAATTGTGCAGCAGTAATTGCTTTTATTGCACCCATAGTATTTCGTTCAATACAAGGTATTTGCACTAGGCCACCAACCGGGTCGCATGTTAACCCTAAATGATGTTCCATGGCAATTTCTGCCGCCATGATGACTTGGTTGGTGGTGCCACCTAATCCTTCACATAAAGCAGCGGCAGCCATTGAGCTGCTTACTCCAATTTCAGCTTGACAACCACCCATTGCGGCTGAAATGGTAGATCCCTTTTTATATAAACTTCCTATTTCAGAAGCACATAACATAAATCGAATTATCTTTTCTTCATCGAACATTTCATTTTCTTGTCCGCAAAAAATTAAATAATAATGCAATACCGCTGGAATTACACCTGCTGCACCATTGGTTGGTGCTGTAACCACTCTACTAAACGAAGCATTTTCTTCATTCACTGCCAAGGCAAAACAGCTAACCCAATCTAAAATATATTGAAACTGCATGCCTCCCTTCTTAATACATGCCACCCATTCTTCATAGTTTGAGTAGTTTAATTCGCCTATCAATTTTTTATTTAATGCACTTGCCCTTCGCATTACATTTAAACCTCCTGGCAATTCACCATCTGTATGCACACCCTTATAAATACAATCGCGCATTACTTGCCAAATTTTCAAAATGATCTCTTTCGTTTCTTTTTCTGATCGCCATGCACCTTCATTTTCGAGTACAATTTCAGGAATGGTTAATCCTGTTTTAATACACCAATGTAATAAATCGGCTGAGGTATTAATTGGAAATGGAAGATCAACTGAACTTGTTTTCAGATTTGACTCACCTTCTTTAATCACAAATCCTCCTCCCACTGAGTAATAGGTATGGGCAATTTGTTCGCCCGATTGCAATGATGCACAAAATGTGAGGGCATTGGGATGAAAAGGCAAACTTTCGTCCATTAAAAAATCAATATCCTCTTCAATAATAAAATCAATCTCATGCCTGCCTGCTAATACCATTTTTTTCATGGCTTGAATATCATTCATCCTTGGTTGAATTTGATACACATCAAACGTAACCGGATCTTCACCACATAATCCTAATATTACAGCAATATCTGTTCCATGTCCCTTACCTGTTTTAGCCAATGAACCATATAATAATACACTGACTGTTTTTACATGATCTAATTGGTTGTTTTCGCGAAGGGTATCAAGAAATTGCAAAGCAGCTCTCCATGGTCCCAAAGTATGCGAACTGCTTGGACCAACACCAATTTTAAAAATGTCTAAGACCGATATTGATTCGTGTTGCATATTAATTTAGGATAAAGATGATTTGAACTTGATTAAATTGTTTCAGTATTCTTCGAGACCATTAAGTATAGTCTCTATTTTGGAAATAGCATTTTATAATCAACCTTAATTTTTCCTCGACTTATATCATCCAATTTTGCTTTTAATAGTCGTCGCTTCAAAGGTTTTAAATGATCGATAAATAATTTCCCTTCAATATGATCGTATT
>DAOOQH010000005.1:0-29316 GCA_035388625.1 Chitinophagaceae bacterium
GTGTTTGTGTGATCGCTAACGGATAAGTTTCGGATGTACCTGCAATATCAGCCGTTGAATAAAAATTAGAATTCCCTAAAGCATCTTTACTTACCATAGGGTAAACATTAACGCCCATTGGTTTATCTACTGCATAAGCTGCTCTTCCAACACCTTTATCTCTACCATAACCAACAGCAATAGCAATTACATCATCATGCATACCTGGTAATACTAAAACAGGTAATTTAATTTCAGCACCATTTGATTTTACTGTAAATACTTTTTTATCACGCTGAACTTCATTTAAATCTGTGTGTTCGGCATCATTTGCTTTGGCTGTATTTGGCGACATTAATATATAATTGTCCCAAGTACATTTTGAAATTGGATCTGGTAATTCTTGTAACCAAGGATTATTACTCCAAACACCACCACGACCAATACCTACTTTTTCATAGATAACAAGTTCCATTTTACCTGCTTTAATAGCACCAATTTTAGCACTTGCATCAGCGATATTACCACTAAATCCTGAACTTGTCATAGACATTGATTCGGGTTCAATGATACCTTTTTGAATGGCAGTATCGAAACCTGTTTGTCCACCTAATTTTGCAGACCAGTAAGCGTATACAAAATCGTAATGACTTGTCATGTTACCACTCCATTTCAATAACGACTCTTCCCAAGCTCTTGTTTTAAACAATGGAGAAATAGTAGGTTGCATTAATGATGTATAACCTGTATGAGGCTCTGCATCACCCCAGCTTTCTAACCAATGGTTCGATGGTGCGGCAACTTTACATAATTGAGTGGTTTCATCCATTCTATCATTAAAAGAGACTGAAAGTTTTAAACTTGCAAGTTTCTCTTTAATTACTTTTCCGTTTGCATTATCATAAACAGGATTACAATCATAAAACATAACACCACCTACTTGACCACTTTTAAGTGCTTCAGCAAAGGCGTTCATGTCTGAATCGCTTCCTTTTTTTGTATTATTTGTTGTTCCAAAAGTCAATGTAGTTCCAACAGCACCAATTGCACTATTGATTGCATTGACAATTGTTTGAACATTGGCATCATTACTACCACATACTACTAATGCGTTTCCTTTATTCGCATTTAATGAAGCGGCAATTTTTGTAATGGCTGCATTCAATGATGGATTGATATTTGCTGCCGCACCTCCTAGAGCATTTAAGATTGCAAGAGCTACAGCACCATATTGCGATGGTTTTGCAGTATATCTTTCATCAGCGCTACTTCCGGTTAAACTCATCATTCCTTCAACTTGAATGTGCTTACTCATAGCCACATTCTTAGCGCTAATTTTACGACCTTTAGAGTATTGTTTTGCGTAAATTTCTGGCGAAATCCAAGTTCCTAAGAAATCGGCACCAATACTAACTATCACTTTAGCATTATCAAATCGGTAAGCTGGAATAGCTCTTACACCGAATGATGATTGATTTGCATCTAATAAGCCACTATATGAAACTGCATCATACATAATATGTTTTGCAGTTGGATATTTTTGTACAAATTGAGATACAGCCGCAGCCGATGTAGCACTATTATTTGTTGAAGTAATTAAATAGATTGGAGCACCGCCCATTCCATTTAAAGCATCGCTTACCATTTTGTCAACTGCTTCCCAAGTACTTTCTTTCTTATCAATCATTGGGAACTTCAAACGAGTTGCATCATATAAATTAAGCACAGAAGCTTGAATACGCGCCGTTGTCGCACCAAAAGTTAATGTACTATCGTAATTTCCTTCAATTTTAATTGGACGTCCTTCACGTGTTCTAACCAAAACAGGTACTGCTTCACCACCATCTACATAGGTTGAAGCATAAAGCAATGGCACACCTGGTGTAACATTTTCAGGTTTGATTGCGTAAGGAATTGCCTTTCGAACGGGCATTTCACAACTAGCTGCTACTGTAGCTGCCACTGTACTGAAACCTAAATATTTAAGAAAGTCACGACGTGATGTAGTTGCTTCAGAAATATTTCCAATTTCATTGAACGGCAAATCTTCACGAAATTCATTCGCTTCGACCTCTTTAAATTGTGCTGAAGGTGTTAATTCTTCAAGCCCTTTCCAATATTGTTTGTTACTCATACCTATTTTAATGTCGAATTTTGAATTTCAGATGACTGATTTGCAATCAAATTTGTTTTCTAATTCGGTTTTCTATTAATTTTTATCTTTAATTATTCAAATTATCGAAATCTTCTATGCAATTCTATTAGTAATGGCATTTTTGACATTCAAGTCCACCAATATCACTCACTTTCACATCTTCACGTTTACCTTCTTTAATTTCGTCATGATATTTTTGGAAAATTGAATAGTAATTATTGTCGGCAAATTGAACCTTCGTTTCACGATGACAATTTACACACCAACCCATGCTTAAATCAGCAAATTGGTAAACCTCATCCATTTCTTGAATGCCACCATGACATCTTTGACAAGCTAATTTACCAGATACCACGTGTAATGAGTGATTGAAATAAACATGATCAGGTAAATTATGAATTTTCACCCATTCAACAGGTTTGGCCATGATCATGCCTTTTGCATCTCGATTGTAATCCTTTTTAGTTGGATTCCATCCAGCATATTCATACAATTTTTTAATTTCAGCTGTACCATCGACTTTATTTCCTTCTAAATCTACTAATGGATGTGTGTCAGCACCAGTATATTCATTAATTTGTTTATGACAATTCATACAAACATTAGTTGATGGTATTAATGAATGACGACCTTTTTCAGCTCCAGTATGACAATACACACAATTGATTTGATTGATGCCCGCATGTACCTTATGTGAATAGAAAATAGGTTGTTTAGGCATATAATTTTTTTGGCGGCCAAACTCAGAACCCTTGGTTAACCAAACGCCAAAACCAACAATAGCAATGACTGCAAATGTGGCAATAACAACTTTATTTCTGAAAAACGGCACATCACGTGGTGAAGGCACACCTTGTTTGGTATTAGCGGCTCTACTTAAAACTTTATTTACTGAGGTTAAAATAACTGCAGCTAATAAAAGTACGATGGTAATAATAGCATACAATAAGGTATTGTCACCCGAAGATTGATTATTGTTTCCGCCACCTGCAGGTGCTTGAGCAGCAACAGGCGCTTTAAACTCTTCAACATATTTAATTACCGAATCAACTTCTTCAGTTGTTAAACTTGGGAAGGCAGTCATAGCGGTTTTATTCCATTTTAAATAAATATCATTAGCATATTTATCGCCACTTGCAATAACTGTAGCTGGGTTTTTAATCCATTTATACAACCAATCCTTCGAAGGAACACGGGCACTTACTCCTTGAAGAGCTGGACCAGTCGCGTCTTTCAACGGATTATGACATGCCGCACAATTGGCTTGAAAAATTGCTTTTCCATCAGGAGCGGCATTACTTGTAAATGAGTGTAGGAACAGAATTGCTATGAATAGAAAAAGTCCTTTAAAATCTTTAGCCATACTTATTGTAAAACTTAACATCCGTTAAAGTGTAATTTTGTGTTAAATCGAATGAGCGCAAATGTACTTCGAGAAACGGAAATTTTATACACATTTATGAAAAAAATCTTTTCGCTGTAATAACGCCTATTTGAGATATGAAATTTCGATTTTTTTATATGCAGTTTTCTTTATTGTCATGGAATTGTCACTGCCACAATATTCTATTGAAAGATAAAAACAAATAAGTTCTTTCAACTGATGTATTAAATGAATTTACCTCATCACTTAAATCAACTAACTAAAATTATTCTCTATAAATCCAGATTCAGCATTAGAAATGCCGAAACGAATAAGGAATTGTAATTCCACCATTTACAAAACTTGAAAACAATTGCTTAATCGGGTTAACCCCATCTAAGACGCTAGCCTTTTCCTTTGTCAAAGCATATCGCGTAATTTGGGATAAACAATATCAAGCTTCTATTTTTATTTGAATTATTAAGATCTAAGAACTCTGCTTACATTTGCATCCATGAGTAATTTATATAGCCAACGAGGAGTTTCGGCCCAAAAGGAAGATGTGCATGAAGCCATTAAAAATTTAGACAAAGGTTTATTTCCAAATGCTTTTTGTAAAATTTTACCTGATTTTACATCAAACGATCCGGCGTTTTGCTGTATTATGCATGCAGACACCGCTGGAACAAAATCAATTATTGCCTATTTGTATTGGAAAGAAACTGGCGACTTGAGTGTTTGGAAAGGAATTGCTCAAGATGCCATAGTGATGAATATAGATGATATGATTTGTGCTGGGGCTACTTCAAATTTTATACTTTCATCAACCATTGCTCGAAATAAAAATTTAATTCCCAAAGAAGTATTAAGTGCGATCATCAATGGATGTGAAGAACTCATTCAAGAATGGAAAAAATATGGAATAGATATTCATATGGCTGGTGGTGAGACGGCCGATGTGGGCGATTTGGTTAAAACAGTTGATATTGGATATACAGCCTTTGCTCGTTTTGAACGAAAAAATGTGATTTCAATTAACCCTCAGCCAGGTGATGTGATTCTTGGATTTGCTTCATTCGGACAAAGCACGTACGAAACAAGTTTGAATAGTGGTATCGGTTGTAATGGATTAACAAGTGCCCGACATGACCTGCTAGATAAATCTTATAAAAATTATCCTGAAAGTTTTGATCCAAATATGGCCGATGAAGTTTGTTATATTGGAAAACATAAACTGACTGATATTGCAGAAAATGGCTTGACTATTGGACAAATGCTATTATCTCCTACTCGAACCTTTGCACCGATAGTAAAACAAGTGGTTGAAAAATACGGACAAGAAATTCATGGTATTGTGCATAATACAGGTGGCGGACAAACTAAATGCATGAAATATATTGATGGGAATGTGAGGCTAATAAAAGATAATTTATTTACACCACCACCTATCTTCCAACTAATTCAAGAGGCATCAAAAATTGATTACCGAGAAATGTATCAAGTGTTTAATATGGGCAATCGACTAGATATATATACGAGTGAGGTTATAGCGAATGAAATTATTTCATTGGCAGCAACTTTTAATATTGACGCTCAAATTATTGGTCGTGTTGAAGCAGCAGAAAAAAAAGAATTAGTAATTAAGAGCGAGTTTGGTGAGTTTGTGTTTTAAGATTTAAATTATAATCGTTTATTTTATTTGGTGTTGAAGCTTGTAAAGCTGGAATTCTATTGTATCTTACATTTGAATAATCACAAACATATCTTCAATCAGATGAACAAAGGAATACTTATTCTGTGTTATTTGTTATGTATCTTTTACAAAACAAAATCCCAAGTAACTTATACTGTTGATAGTATCCCATTTAAATATGAATTACTTGATGATCCAACATTTGTTATTGTAGGTGTTGATGATATTCATTCGAATAATATTCCTCTTGCATTTCAATTTAATTATTTTGGCATTAACTACGATAAGTTTAATGTTTCATCGAATGGTACTATTTCATTCAACGAATTAGTGGCTGGGCAATATAATAGTTGGCATTTAGATTCTGTTCTGCTTCCATCGCCTTTTATAACTTTCAGAAATAGCATCATGATTCCTCATCAAGATATTCTACCAACGAATATCAATGCAAAAATTCAATATCAAGTCAAAGGATCGGCGCCTTACAGAAGGCTGATTGTTAGTTATGACAGCATCTCCTATTTTTCATGCACCTCTCTTATGTTTAGTGCTCAAGCTATTTTATATGAAACAACCAATACGATTGATATCAATATAAAAGAAAAACATATTTGCCCAGGTTGGAATAACGGATTTGCTGTGTTAGGAATTGAAGATAGTAGCGGCACAATAGCATATAGCCCACTTGGACGCATTGGCAAGACACAATGGACCGCCTATTCAGAAAGCTGGCGATTTAAACCTTCAAATGCTGGTCCTGAGAATCCTTTAACCTGCACACTGAAAGGAAGAGTATATATTGATAAAAATTCAGATTGTATTTCAAATTCATCAGAAGTTGGTGTTGTAGGTAGATTTATAGAACTAGATAATGGTATGATGACCTTTACTGACAATAAAGGCAATTTTGAGTTTAATGTAGACACCGGAGTATACAAACTAAAAGCATACACACAACCATATATTGCATCAACATGCTCGCCATCTTCTTATAACATTCATTTCACTACAAAAGATTCTACAGTTGCTAATCTAAATTTCTCTTTAGCTCATGATACTTGTATTAAAGTTTCAACTATGATTTCAATTTTCCCAATTGAATACTGTAAGTCAAATCGGATTAGAATTAATTGTAGAAATGCTGGAACGAATATTCAAGAAGGTGTCTATTTTAGAGTTGTACTTCCTGATTCAACAAATGCTCTTGATTTTAATCCAATTCCAACTTTTACTAGTCCTTCTTACTTAAATTATTATATAGGTACTCTGCGTCCTGGCGAAAATAAAACGCTTGAATTTACAGAAATATATGATTGTAATTTGTGGGCTGATAAAATACGATGTTATAGCACAAGATTTGAAGGAAATATTGTGAATTGCGACACAATTATACTCGAATCACAGTCTTGCTATTTTGGTCAGATGTTAAGCAAATCAGCTAATTCAATGGAAACAATGCGCACAGAACGTAAAGAACTTGGTTTTGTGAAATATAGCAATTATAAAGCGGGAGAACGTTTTGATTTTAAAATCAATTTCGCCAATCAAATGGATACACTTGCAAATGAGATTCTAATTGAAAATAAATTGGATACGACCCTATTTGATATAAGTACTTTAGCATTTCAAGGGGCAACACATAAAGGCACTTTTATACCGTCATCTGATCGATTTCAATTTTTGATAAAAAGTATTGGTTTGCCATTTTATGCTAACGACACTTTAAATAGTCAAGGTGCACTTCGATACTCAATTCAACTTAAAAAAAACATGGATGGCACGAAAGTAATTCCTAACAAAGCGTCTATTCGTTTCAATATGAATCAAGCCATTCAAACGAACGATTGTGTCTTGTTACCAGAACCAAAAATAAGTCCAACGGTAGTTACAGATTATTTTACTGTTGGGCCCAATCCTATTCACACAAATATTTATCTCAATATTCACTCATATAAAAAATATGAATTTGCTGAAATATATAATGTAATTGGACAGCGAGTTTACAAACAAGCACTCGCTCAAACAGAGACTATAATGAATGTTGCACATCTACACGCAGGCATTTATTCAATTAAAATTTTTAATTTAACTGGCGATATTTTAATTCAAAAAATCGTAAAAAGGTAAATGGTTTAGAGAGTAAAAGTGAGTATTAGAAAGTTTGTGTTTTGATAAACTGTTGATTGTTACAATAATCCTTTCACAACCTTTACCACTTCATTCAACTTTGAAACATCGGTTCCTCCTGCACTCGCAAAAGTTTTTTGTCCGCCGCCGCCGCCATTTATTAATGTTGCAATATGGGTTTTTATGATGCTTGGTGCATCGATATTTAATCTCGCTATTAGATCTTCAGAGAGCAAAACGCCTACATTTGATTTACCACCAATATTGGCTGCCAAACAAACAAGATAAGGCGCTTGCAATTCATTTTTTAAATCGAAACAAATTTTACGAAGCGAATCAGCATTGCCAACTTCAACAAGATCACCTATAAAGTTTACCCCATTCACTGTCTCCACTTTAGTTATCAATTCATTTCGAATACCAATCAATGCTTTTGCTTCTAATCGCTCTAATTGTTTTTGCAAACTATTTTTTTCTTCAACGAGTGCCTCAATACTTTTATTTAAATCCTTTGGATTTTTAAATTGAACTTTAATTGCATTCAAGGTATTTAGCTGATTATTTATATATGCCTCTGCTTTACAACCTGCCAATGCCTCAATTCGACGTACACCTGCAGCAATAGCACTTTCACTAGTAATTTTAAATATTCCGAGCTCACCTGTATTAGCAACATGAGTCCCTCCACATAATTCAATTGAATAAGCGGGATCAATAATTACTACGCGAACAATATCACCATACTTTTCGCCAAATAATGCCATAGCACCTAATTGCATTGCCTCCTCCTTAGGTAGTGATTTAATGACAACAGGAATATTTTGACGAATTTTTTGATTCACCATTTTCTCAACCTGTGCAATTTCTTCATCACTCATTTTGGCAAAATGTGAAAAATCAAAACGCATTGAATCTGCATTGTTCAAACTTCCTTTTTGAGCAATATGCTTTCCTAAAACTTGCTGTAAGGCCGCTTGCAATAAATGGGTTGCAGTATGATGTCGTTGTATTTTTCTTCTACTTGATGTATCAATTTTTGCAATCACTTCGCCTTGCAAATCACCCACAATTTCATCAACAACATGAATAATTAAATCATTTTCCTTCTTTGTATCCAGAATTTGAATTTTGGAATTTGAATTTTGGAATTTGATTTCACCTGTATCACCGACCTGTCCGCCACTTTCAGCATAGAACGGCGTTTCTTCTAACACGATTTGATATTGCGCCTTCCCTTTTGCACTTACCTTTCTATACTTCGTAATTTTTGTAGTCGATTCGTTTTGATCATATCCAACAAATTTTGTCGATGGACTTTCATTCACTATCACCCAATCATCTTTATCAACCAACGAATCTTTTTGTGAGCGCGTTTTTTGTTCTTGCAAGGCTAATTTAAATCCAGCCTCATCAACCGTCCACTTTCTTTCACTTGCAATTAAGGCTGTTAAATCATATGGAAAACCATAAGTATCGGAAAGTTCAAACGCAATATTGCCTTCAATTTCTTTTTTAGGATTTTCTAATTTAAAATAGTCATCTATTCTTTTTAAGCCACTATCAAGAGTACGTAAAAAACCATTTTCTTCTTCAAATATAACTTTTTGAACAAAATCTTGTTGTTGCTTTAATTCAGGAAATACATCTTTAAACTGATCTGCAATAAGTGGTAATAATTGACTTAGTAAAGGCTGTTTATAATCTAAAAATGAAAAATAATATCGAACGGCACGACGTAAAATTCTTCGAATCACGTATCCAGCGCCTGTATTAGAAGGTAGCTGTCCATCAGCAATCGTAAAACTAATTGCGCGTATATGGTCAGCAATTACTCTAAATGAAATTGCTTGTTTGCTATCACTAAAATCATAATTTTTATTGACAATTTTTTCTGTGGCTTCAATGGTAGGTGTAAAAACATCGGTATCATAGTTTGATGTTTTATTTTGTATAACGCGAACCAATCTTTCAAAACCCATTCCTGTATCAACATGTTTTGCTGGAAGCTCTTCAAGCGAACCATCTTTTTTTCTATTGTATTGAATAAATACATTGTTCCAAATTTCAATCACTTGTGGATGATCGGCATTCACTAATTTATGACCGGGAATCAGCGCTCTTTCTGAATCAGGACGAAGATCAACATGAATTTCACTGCAAGGCCCACAAGGACCCGTATCGCCCATTTCCCAAAAATTATCTTTCTTATTTCCATAAACAATATGGTCTTTGTCATCAATCAATTTTTGCCATTCTTCAAGGGCAATCTTAGAAGCTGGAATACCTTCTTTCTCATCACCTTCAAAAACAGAAACATAAAGACGATCTTTATCTAATTTATACACTTCGGTTAATAATTCCCAACTCCAAGCAATGGCTTCTGCTTTAAAATAATCACCAAAGCTCCAATTACCAAGCATTTCGAACATCGTATGATGATAAGTATCTACGCCTACTTCTTCTAAATCATTGTGTTTACCACTTACACGTAAACATTTTTGCGTATCGGCAATTCGTTGAAAACTTGGTTCTTGATTACCTAGAAAAAAATCTTTAAACTGATTCATACCTGCATTCGTAAACATGAGGGTTGGATCATTTTTAACCACAATAGGTGCAGAAGGCACAATATGATGTCCCTTAGACTTAAAAAAATCGAGAAATTGTTGACGTATTTCTGCTGCTTTCATACTAAAAAATTGAGGTGCAAAAGTAAGTAGTCTTCCTTTGTATTATGCACTTTGATACATTTTATTGCAGAAAATTATAATGGAATGATGTGTTTGTATTGCTTTTAGTATTTTTATCCTTCAAAATAATTAATTTTTAAACTGTAAAAAATCAAGTTTCATCTCAATAATATAAAAAATCAAGCATCTCGCAAATTACTTAAACAAGGCTTACGTCTCTTCTGAATATAGTACCTTTCAATAGAGATGGTCACCCATTTCTTTTCTTTAACCCTTTAAAAACTCTATCATGAAAATCATTCTATCGTTGTTGATTTTACTTGTTTCGAACCAAAGCTTTGCCCAATCCTATATGCCAATGCCATTCGGCAATTCAAAATGGACCGAAACTGAATACGGTATGATGGGCCCAAATTTTGACCAATCGTTTTGTCACTTTTCGATGGACACAACAAGTTATATTTTCTCAGGGCACCAATATTGGAAGATTGAAACCATTAATGACTCAATTTATAATTTATCAAAACTTACTGGGACAACCTATTTATTTAATGATTCGACAAATAAAAAGATTTATTTATACGAAACAACTGAAAAACTTATTTATGACTTTTCAAAAAATGTAGGTGATACCATTCGAAATATTTATTGTGCTGCATTTCAAACTGATATGAGTTTTGTTGTTGATTCTATCATTTTGAAAAATTTCAACGGAATTAATAGAAGAGTTTTTTATTTGAGAGATACTTTTAGCTGGATATCAATGTCGACAATTTGGATTGAAGGAATTGGAAGTCCGATTGGTTTATTTAAAAATTCCTCTCGCTGTATCTATTCTGATCCAGCTTATGAATTAAATTGTGTTCATCAAAACGGCGTTCAATTATATGGTAATTCATGCTATTTTAAAACAGTAGGTGTGAATGATATTGATGAATCTTTAGGCAAAATTAAAATCCTACCCAATCCTATTCGAGACGGCATCGCTTACCTATCAAATCCTGACGGGATACCCATTGAATGGAAACTTTTTTCAATGGATGGAAAATTATTAAGAAATGGACATCTTGAGCAAATAGAAGTGAGTGACTTGTCTGCAGGTATGTATCTTTTAAATTTGTATGCAGACTACGGCATGGCTTCTTTGAAATTAGTGATTGAATAAATCAATAAAATTCCTCATCAATGAACGAAGGATTATTCAATAATACTTGTTTGGCTTTCTAACCAAGAATGTTGAATATTGCTATATTTGCCTTCTATCAGTATCATTTGAAAAAAGTTAAATACTATTATAGCCCCAAAACACAGCAGTTTGAACCTGTAAGAATTCCTCTTTCAAAAAAATTATTGCGAATATTTGGACTTCTTTCTGCAGTTCTTGTATCGGCTGCTATTATTGTTTCAATTGCCTTTAAATACTTGCAATCACCGAATGAAAAAAGGATGAATGCTCAACTGAATTATCTTGAAGAGAAATATGATCTTCTCAAAAAAGATTTAAGAAAAACACAAGCTGAACTCCATGAGCTCGAAAAACGTGACAACGATGTGTATAGAATAATTTTTGAAGCCGAGCCTTTGCCAGCCAATATTAGAGCAGGCAAAATGAGTTTAGATGAAAAAGAATTAGAAAAAAAACTTTCTCCATTTACCAATGAAGAATTGGTTAGTTCATTAGAAAAAAATATGACCGTCTTAAAAAGCCGTATGCTATTTCAAGAAAAATCATACGATACCTTACAACGATTTATAGAGAATAAGCAAGAACTTCTAGCAAGTATCCCATCAATACAACCAGTTTCTAATAAGCAACTCGAACGTATTGCTTCTGGCTTTGGTGCTCGTATTGATCCCATTTACAAAATCATGAAGTTTCATGCCGGACTTGATTTCACAGCACCAACAGGCACACCTATTTATGCAACTGGCAATGGTGTTGTAGAAATTGCCGAATATAATACCACTGGCTATGGTAATAATATTTGGATTAAGCATGGTTATGGCTATCGCACACACTATTGTCATATGATTAAATTGAAAGCTAATCAAGGTAAAACGGTTAAGCGTGGTGAGGTAATAGGATGGGTTGGAAGTACAGGTAAAAGCACTGGGCCACATTGTCATTACGAAGTAGAAAAAAATGGTGAAAAATTAGATCCTATTCACTTCTTCTATAACGATTTAAAAGCAGAAGATTTTGAACGATTAGTAAAAATTGCCGGGGCAAATAACCAATCATTTGATTAGTATGATGATGAACAAAGACTTCAACTAAGTTTATTGACTTAGCAAAATATCAAATTGCCTTTTTCTTACTACCTTTAGCCCACAATGCAGCAACAACTTTCATTATTTGAACAAATGCAACTCTTACAAGAAGATAAGAGAGAAGTGGTTGTAGATGAATCGAAACTCACCAAAGTTTATTATACCATAACCGAAATTGCTGAAATGTTCCATGTAAATGCATCATTACTTCGTTTTTGGGAAAAGGAATTTCCAGCACAATTATCGAATGTCAAGAAAAACAAAAAAGGTGATCGATATTATAATAAACAAGACATCTCAAAACTCAAACTTATTTTTCATTTGGTAAAAGAAAAACGAATGACTTTAGAAGGAGCAAGAGAATATTTAAAAGACAATAAGAAAAAAGTAAAAGACGATAAAACTTTGGTAGAGAATTTAGAAAAGATCAAGGAGTTTTTACTAGATTTGAAAAAGAATATCACTTAAAAAATAAATTAAAAGAATGAAACGATTACTATTCATATTCAGTCTTATTAGTAGCTTAAATACTATGCATGCACAAGATTTTGTAAGAGAATTAGACACAAAAACAGATAAAGCATTATTGAGAGGTAAAATTACTTTCCAAGATATTATGAATGAGTCGAGTTGTAAATGGTTTGAAACGGGTTCAACAAATTATCAACCCAAGCAAGCTAGTATTATTCAATTAGGAAATATAGCCAGCGATTACCGATTTGTAGTGTTTGCAGGTACTTGGTGTAGTGATACCAAAGATCTTTTACCTAAATTTTATAAGGTATTAATAGAGGCAGGTATTGATATTAAATCGGTTGAAATGTATGGAGTTAATCGAAACAAAGAAGCCTTAAATATTGAATCAACTTTATACAATATCACAAGAGTTCCAACCATTATTGTGATGCATCAATATCGCGAAATTGGTCGAATTATTGAAAGTGTCAATTCATCTATTGAAGAAGAATTATTCGAAATGATAAGTAAGGATTATGCGTTGTTACAACAAGAGCGAATTAAAAAATTCAAACAATAATTCCAAAAGTAATCACAATCCTAATTGACTTTACTTTAATTGTTGAGGTGAAATTGGAAAGTAAAAATTAATATAAAATTTAGGGTAAAAAAACCAATTTCACCGTTTCAATATTTGTTTAGTCAATCAATTGATTTGTTGTTTACTACTAATTTCCAATTAAGTAAAGTTTCTGTTTCACCCATTTTAATGAAATTATTTTTTTCAAGCACTTTAAAAGAGGCAGCATTTGTTTTATCTGTAGAGGCAATTATTGATTTTACAATTTGTTGCGTTTTTGACCATTCAATCATTCCATTTACCACCTCTGTCATATATCCTTTATTCTGAAATTCGTCATAAGTGCCATACCCAATTTCTATTTCACCTTCTGCATTTGGTTCGCCCACTATACATATATCGCCGATCATTTTATTGTCAACTTTTAAAATTGCTGTCCAAAGGGTGAAGTATAAATAGTTTTTAGTTTTGTCGGCTAGGTTTGGTAAAATTGTATTTTCAAGTGCTTCTCTTAGCTCATCCGAAATCGTTCTTGAAGTTTGATTCAACTTGAGTTCTTCTTCTAAAGAATTGTCGCATTTAATATATTTCTTCAATTGACCATATGTCAATGGCTTTATAATTAGTCGTTCAGTTTCAATCATTGCTCAATTTTTGTACTCATTTCTGTGTTTGTCTTCCTCAACACTAAATCCTATCTATTTAATCTATTTTGCTTGAGTTAAATCGTCATTCTTTTTTCAATTTTCTTCAAAACATCAAGTATATAAGGTGTTAATTCGCTTGTTGACATCATGGTTTTATTTGTATATACAATCATTACATGAATAGCCTTTTTTTGTGAAATTAGAAACTGATTGATTTCAATTTTATTTAAGCGATAAATTTCCCTCATTCTACGTTTCATTATATTACGATCAACTGCCCTTTTAAATATTTTTTTTGGCACACTAACCCCAAGTTGAATTGGATATAATGCCGAAACAGGTTCAACCAGTTGATACATAACTTTAAAGGGAAAAACAAAAAACGCTTTCCCATGAAGGAAAAGCGTATCAATATCTTTTTTGCTCTTCAGCCTCTCGAATTTCGATAAGGATAAAGGCTTAGCCATATTTAAATTTTATTTCAAACGTCTTTCGTCGGAAACACTTAATTTTTTACGTCCTTTTCTACGACGGGCTGATAATACTCTGCGTCCGTTTGGAGTTTCCATACGAGAACGGAACCCATGTACTGATTTTCTTCTGCGACGGTGAGGTTGGAATGTACGTTTCATCTTGTTATTTTATTTTTTTTCGATGGTTATCGGACTGTAACTTATTGAAATTTTATGTTTGCAAATAAGCGCCTATCAGATAAACCTGTTTACCAATTTTTAAAAGGAGGGCAAAAGTAAGTAGAGAATCTTAAACTTCCAAAGATTACTCGTATTTATATCCAACATAGGTTGTTTTAGCAGAATATACATCGAAACCAAAAACCCAATTACTAAACAAAGTAATAGTTAAAACACCATTATTTAAACTTCCATTTCCAGTATAAGTGACATTATAAAATGGGAAAGGGCGAGTTTGAGATGGAATTGTAATATAATTTCCGTTCACAGTTCCATTTACAACTTCATAAATTGAATCACGAATTGAGAAAAACTGTATCGAAAAACGATCATTCAATGCCTTTACACGCAATGTATCATCGTTATCATCTACGATCGTACCATTGGTAAGCCTTGTGCGGATGCAGGCATAGTAAGAGTCAAATTTTGCATTCACTTTAAACTGGCAACTATCACCTTCATAACCTAGGGCACAAAGGCAATCGCCATCTTTACAAGTTCCCCCATTTTTACATTCTACAGCTCTAGTTACACAAGGATCAGGCTTACAAGCCGAAAAATATCCAACAATACCAAATAAGGTAAATAGTATCATAGCTGTATATACGATTGTTCTTTTCATTAGTTTTATTTAAGGTTGAACAAATTTAGTAGCATTCAAAACACATGAACTATACACACCAGTAGTATTGTCTTTTTCTTCAATAAATAGGGTGATATAAATTCCTTCAACATAACCAGCGCCTTTATACACTACATTATTAACCGTTTGCTCTTCAATAGTCATTTTATCTCCATCTAAAATCACATTTAATGATTCGTTTTGTGTAAATAAATTATAGATACTGACTGTATATGGTTTATCTCCAGGAGCAATAATTGCTAAGCGATCATCAGGCACTGCGCCATTGCAACGATATGTTCCTTGCCACGTTCCAATAAACTTCTCGTATGTTTTTTCAGCACAATATGGGCCTTCAAAGCCTTGTGGACATTTACATCTGCCATCACGACAAACCCCATTATTTTTACAAGTAATATCTGAACAAGGATCCTTAACGCAAGCATTAAAAACAACACCCGTTGCAACGAGAATAAAAAGAATAGCTGTACTTAAGACCAATTTTAATTGTTTCATAATTCAACGAATGGATAACAAACTTAGATAAAAATACGTAACTTTTATACAAAGTTTTTAATTTTTTATATGATTCCACCCTTGTGCTGTTAATTCGATGCGGTTATTTCCATTTGTTATTAATACTTTACCTTCTTCTGGCTTAGTAATATGACCAATAATATTGAACAAATCGCATTCTTTCACCTTCTCAAAATCGGCTGGCGAAATGGTAAACAATAATTCATAATCCTCACCTCCATTTAAAGCACATGTAGTAACCGCAATACCAAAAGCATCTGCTGCTAACTTGGTATCATCATGTATTGGAAGTTTTTCTTCATAAATTGTACATCCCACTTCACTTTGTTTACAAATATGTAAAAGTTCTGAACTCAAACCATCGCTAATATCAATCATTGAACTTGGATGCACTTGATTTTCTTTTAACCACTTAATCAATTTTCTTCGTGCTTCGGGTTTTAAAAATCGTTCAATTACATACGTATGATTTTCGAAATTAGGTTGAATTTTTGGGTTCTCTAAATAGATTTGCTTTTCTCGTTCCATTAAAAGAAGTCCTAAATAAGCAGCGCCCAAATCGCCTGTAACACAAATCAAATCGAGTTCTTTTGCACCACTACGAGTCACAAATTTATTTTCTTCAACCTCACCAATAGCTGTCACACTAATTACAAAACCTTTTTGCGAAGAGGTCGTATCGCCTCCAATTAAATCAACACCATAACGTTCGCAAGCTAAATTAACACCATCATAAAATTCATCCAAGGCCTCCACACTAAATCTGTTTGACATCGCAATACTGAGTGTAATTTGCGTTGGCTCGGCATTCATTGCATAAATATCTGATAAATTAACGATTACCGATTTATACCCCAAATGCTTTAAGGGTGAGTACATTAAATCAAAATGAACCCCCTCAACCAACATATCGGTACTGACAACCATTTGCTTACCAAAAGTATCAATTACTGCAGCATCATCACCAATACTAAGCAAGGTAGATGCATTTCGAATTTCATTATTTCGTGTTAGGTGATCAATTAAACCAAATTCACCAAGCGAAGCAATCTCTGTACGTTCTGTCATAAATCATTTTTTTGCAAATGTAAATCGTTTTAAGTCTAGCGATTATTTTTCTTATACAGAATCAATGAAAATACTATGATCAATCTTATTAAGATGAAACTTTGTCATCTACATTTGCAAAATGAAAAATTATTTAGTTTTATTTATTTTGATTTCGAGTGTATTTATCTCTTGCAAACGAAACAATATTCAGGAGCAAACTCAATGGTCATCTATCTTTCAAAAATATAAAATAGATTCTGTATGTTTCGAATTGGCAGATAATAGTCACGAACAAGTTTTTTATTATAATTTAAGTCGTTTGTCACGTCCATATTCTCCAGCTTCAACATTTAAGATTATGAATTCGTTAGTGGCCCTAGAAACCAATATCGCACCCGACGAAAACATGATCATTAAATGGGATGGCATTACGCGTTGGAAGCCAGATTGGAATAAAGATATGGATATGCGCGAAGCATTTAAAGTAAGTTCAGTGCCTTATTATCAAGAACTAGCTCGCCGAATTGGCGAAGTTGAAATGCAAAAATGGTTGGATACTGTTAAATATGGTAATCGCAGAATTGGACCGAAAATTGATGAGTTTTGGTTGAATGATACACTAAAAATTTCAGCAGATGAACAAGTGGGTTTGATGAAAAAACTGTATTTCGATAAGTTGCCATTTTCGCAAAGAGCCCTCAGAATTGTAAGAAGTTTGATGCTTCAAGAAGATACAGAAAATTATCGACTTTATTTTAAAACTGGCACTCGTATGGATGATCAAACTACAATGGGTTGGCTTGTTGGATTTATTGAACGTAAAGAAGTTCAAAAAGGTGTGCTCACTAAAAAGGAAGAGACCAATTACAAACCCTATTTTTTTGCTTTGAATATGGAAACCAATGATACCACCATGGATACCAGATCAGTTCGCATTGCCATGCTAAAAGATTTATTGAAAGAAAGGAAAATCATACAGTAGGTTCCGTCAATAATGTTTCCCGAAACTTTTGGATTAGTCTCGACCCGAATATCCTACTCAAACGCAGATTGACACCTTGCAAGTGTGAATTTTACTAGAGCTCGACACAAATATTTTTTGCTTCAGTAAAAAATCGCAATGCTTCCCAACCGCCTTCGCGCCCTACACCACTATTTTTAACGCCTCCGAAAGGTGTTCGCAAATCGCGTAGCAACCAACAGTTTATCCAAACAATGCCAGCATTTATTTTCAAAGCCATTCTATTTGCTTTCGAAATATCTTGCGTCCATACTGTAGATGCCAATCCGTAGTTACTTGTATTGGCTTTGAGAAGTGCGTCCTCTTCATTTTCAAATGTTTGTAAGGTAACCACAGGACCAAAAATTTCTTCCATATTCGTTCTGCATGAAGCGCTCAAACCTTCGATAATTGTTGGTCGAATAAAATATCCATTTGCACATCGGCCTTCAAGTTGAACCGCCTCACCGCCTAACAAAATTGTTCCTCCTTCATCTTTTGCGAGTTGAATACAATTCATCACTTTATCAAAATGAAGTTTACTCACTACGGCCCCTTGTTTTGAATCTTCAGTCATTGGATCACCAACGGTTAGTTTACTTACTCGCTCGATGAAATCTGTTTTAAACTTTTCGTAAATGCTTTTTTCAACCAATATTCTACTACCGCATAAACATATTTGACCTTGATTAGAAAAAGTGGATTGAACAGTGGTTTTAATCATTTTATCCCAATCACAATCAGCAAATATGATATTTGGATTTTTACCACCTAATTCAAGCGAAAGCTTTTTAAATTTAGGCGCAGCAACAGAAGCAATATGTTCACCTGCTCTTGTACTACCAGTAAATGAGATGGCTTTTATTTTTGGATGCGCCACAATAGCACTACCACAACTTGGTCCGTCGCCATGTAAAATATTTAAAACACCGTCGGGCAAACCTGCTTCTTTACATATTTTACTTAATAAAAAAGAGGATAAGGGCGTTACTTCACTCGGTTTCGCAATTACACAATTTCCTGCGGCTAGTGCGGGTGCAATTTTCCAACTAAAAAGATATAAAGGTAAATTCCATGGTGAAATACATCCTACTATACCGATGGGTTGACGAGCAGTAAAATTGATGGCTTTATCTTCCATAACATGACTTTCAGTTGCGAAGTGCATGATACTTGTTGCAAAAAATCTGAAATTACTTGAAGCTCTTGGAATATCTACTCGTTTACTCAACCATAAAGGTTTGCCATTATCGGTAGTTTCGGCAAGTGCCAATTCATCAAGATGTTCATCAATTAATTCGGCAATTGTATTTAAAACTTTAAATCGAAATTCGGGTGTTGATAAACTCCAAGATGGAAATGCTTTTTCGGCTGCAGCAACTGCCCGATCAACATCATCGGCATTACTATTCGGAATTTGTCCGTACACTTCACCTGTTGCTGGATTTATATTTTGTAGATATGATTTAGAAAGCGGTTCAACAAAATCGCCTCCAATATAATTTTGAATGTATTGATAATTTGTAAGATTCATAAAACGAAATTACGCACACAGCTTCAAATTATTGATACTAAAAATTTTATAATCCGAAAGAAAAAATAATTTTCTAGTGTTTAATTTAGATCGATCCAGTTCGTCCTCCATCCACACAAATACTTTGTCCTGTAATATACCCTGCTGCTGGCGTAGCTAAAAATGCTGCCATAGCAGCGATCTCCTCAGGTTTACCAAATCGAGCCATTGGTATTTCATGCAACATTTCGGTTTCAACCAATTTAGCATCCGTATTGGTTTTGATCGATTTGTTTTCAATAATTGATGAGAGTCGCACTGTGGATGTAGCACCTGGCAAAACATTATTCACTGTAATGCCAAATTTGGCCACTTCATTGGCAAGCGTTTTAGCCCAACCTGCAACAGCAGCTCTTGTTGTATTGCTAACTCCTAAGTTCGGCAATGGCACTTTTACAGAGGTTGATACGATATTGATGATTCGCCCATATGCTGCTTCTTTCATGCCTGCTAAAACAGAAGTGGCAATATTGTGATTATTGATTAAATGCAAATTCAATGCAGATAGAAAATCAAGATCCTTGGCATCTTCAATTTTGCCAGCTGGTGGACCTCCTGTATTATTCACCAGGATATGAATTAGATTTGTTTGAACAAAATCCTGAATTGCGACCTTCACATTTTCGGTATTTGAAAAGTCGGCTATCAAATATTGATGTACTTGACCAAGCGATTTATCTAACTGATCAATCGCTTTTTCGAGCGACTCTTTATTTCGGGCCATGAGTATACAATTCGCACCTAATAAGGCAAGCTCCTTTGCAATGGCCAAGCCAATACCTTGTGTACTACCACAAACTAAGGCATTTTTATGAATGAGTGATAACTGCATAATTACTCGGCAGTAGTTGTTTCAGTCTTCTTTTTTTTCACTTTCATTTTACCATTATCAAAATTCAAACCTACACCAATGGTAAACAATCTTGCATCCATATCTAATACTGCAGGATGTAATGGATTAAAGAAATTATTTAGATAATAATTGGCAGTAACCGACACACCATGTACTGATAAGCCTGCAAATAATGAAGGGAAAAATAATGATGTTCTATTGCTAAAATATTCGCTAAATTTTGTTTTATCATCGTTCACAAATTTCTTCATTTTGTAATTAAAAGCCATGCTAATATCAACACCCGTTTTAAAAATAACTTTATTATCGTTGCTATGAATTTTAAATCCGAATGGAGCTCCAAATGTGTAAACACGATGCTTGTAGCGAATTGAATCGTTCAATTTATAAATGAAACCTAAATTTTTTACGTTTAAACCAGTAAAGATTTTAATATTATTATCAATTTTAAAATTGACATCGAAACCTGTATTAAAAAAGTACGAATATCGAGGTATCGTTGTTAGAGATTTATTTTTCAACTCAGCTTGAGCGAATTGAATTAAACTCGACTCAATTCCTGATGTGAAGGTGATGGATTTATTTCTTGATTTAGACCAAGAATACGAACCTTGGGCAATTGATACTTGTTGGATAATAAAAAAAGCACTTAAAAGAAGAATAAATTTACGCATAATATTGGTTTTAATTTGGCGCAAATTAGCCAAAAATAATATTGCAAGAAGCATAAATGTGAAATAATCTTTAGCTTTCTTTTATGAACTATCAATGAACTCCATTGTACTGCTTATATTTGCGCCACAATTTTTATAGAATTATGCTACAACTTCAAACACTTCGTACACAAAAAGAATATGTGATTGATCGATTAAAAGTAAAAAATGTTGCCAACCTTTCAGTTGTTGACTCCGTTTTAGCCATTGATGAAGAAAGAAGAAAAATACAAACGCAATACGATGAATTTCTTGCAAAAATAAATTCTGCCTCCAAAGAAATCGGCAAATTAATGGCAACCGGACAACAAGCTGAAGCTGAAAAAATGAAGTCTGATGTGGCACACTATAAAGAATCATCAAAATTGCTTGGCGATCAATTGGCCAATTTAGAAAAACAACAACATGACGAATTAGTAACTCTACCTAACCTTCCTCATTCATCCGTTCCATTGGGTAAAACACCAGAGGATAATGAGGTTGTTCGAATGGGTAACGACATTCCAACCTTATATGAAGGGGCTGTACCCCATTGGGATTTAGCTAAAAAATATAATTTAATTGATTTTGAATTAGGTAATAAAATAACTGGAGCTGGCTTTCCAGTATATATTAATAAAGGTGCTCGATTACAACGTGGATTAATCAATTATTTTTTAGATTTTAATACAGCCGCTGGTTATGTTGAGCATCAGGTACCTCATATGGTAAATGCCGACTCTGCCTATGCTACTGGACAATTACCAGATAAAGAAGGACAAATGTATCATGTAACTGAAGATAATTTTTACATGATTCCGACAGCCGAAGTGCCTGTAACTAATATTTATAGAGATACCATTGTAAAAGAAAATGATCTTCCAATTAAGTTAACTGCCTTTTCGCAATGTTATCGTCGCGAAGCAGGTAGTTATGGCAAGGATGTAAGAGGATTAAACCGATTACATCAATTTGACAAGGTTGAAATAGTTCAGTTTGCACTACCTGCTGAATCTTATAATGTATTAGATGAAATGGTTTTACATGTTGAAAAATTGATTCAAAGTATGAATATGCCTTACCGAATCCTTCGATTATGTGGTGGCGATATGAGTTTTGCTTCTGCCCTTACATATGATTTTGAAGTATTTAGTACGGCTCAACAAAGATGGCTTGAGGTTAGCTCTGTATCGAATTTCGAAACCTTTCAAACCAATCGGGCCAAGGTTCGATATAAAGACGAAAACGGGAAAACTCAATTAGTACATTCCTTAAATGGGTCCTCATTGGCTTTACCACGTATATTAGCTTGTTTGTTAGAAAATAATCAGACAGCGGAAGGCATCAAAATTCCTTCAGTCTTAATTCCTTATACTGGTTTTGATTTGATTAATTAAAGCTTAAAAAAAGACAAGGTGTATTTTCCTATTTAAGGACAAATGAAAACAACTATTCCTTTAAATCATAAATATCTAATTGGTCTTCACGCAAAATAAATAATCTATTACGTTCAACTCGCACTGCCAGTATATTTTCGGGTTGCGGTAATAAAATTTTCTTTTCGGTGAACGACTTCGTGTTGTAAGAATATAAAAAGGGATTTGAATAATAAACTAGAAATGAATTAAAGGTTTGAATATTATTTGTCTTCAATGCAAAAGTGGTATTAAAAAAACCGAACTGATCAAATTTGCGAATGCCATCAATCGTATCAGCAATAAATAGCGATCTATCTTGCTCTATCATATCACCAGGGCTTATTGAATTTTCTTCTACATTACGTAAATTGGTTGTTTGAATAATTTTTAATTGTTCATCTACCTTTATCAGCGAAGCCAAAACAGGATCATAGACCCAAATATTGCCATCTACTGAATTGGCAATACAGGCCACATTATTTAAGCCAATTGAATTTAAGCGAAGTACATTTTTTATGGTGAGCATATTATTCAACACTACAATTTGATTGTAGTCTGAAAAAAATAATAAAATTCGTAAAGGATTCGTTGCATCGATATGACTAATCTTCCCCTTTTTTATTTCATTAAAAATTCCGATACTATCTCCTCTTTCGTTGAGCCGCAACAATGTATTATTTTCCTTCACCAAATAAATATTACCAAGCGGATCGGTTGATAATAAACGCGATTTTGTAGAAATGGTGCGGATTAAAACAAGTGAATCAGTAGCAAATAACTGAAAATAAAAAAGAGTGAATAGTATTAAAAGAAATCTGAATTTCAAATGTTTATTTGGATACGAAATTAGAAAAGAGTTGAATATGCACCACTTCTGAGTAATCTCCAATCTCTACCATCATTTTCGCTGATAAATAATCCAACATCAGTAGCACAAAAATGGTAATAACGTTCAACATCGGTACGATAAACAATTTTTTTACCCACTACAAAATGAACTTTTGCATACCATGGAATGCCTGCACCCGATGGTTCGAAATTACTTCCTGTTGCATCTAAACGATATAATCCGCCACTATCTTGACCTACAAAAAATGTATTATTCAGTGACAAGGCTTCTTTAGCAAAAAGTATTTTGCGTTTAGGTGCTAAGCCTGTGCATGTCGTCCAATTTAGACCTGCATCCACACTTTTTACAATGCCGTACTTACCCGAAAATTCGGCTGCAAACAAAGTATTTCCCTGATTTGAAATATACCATGTTGGCGTGTCTTTTGGGAGACTTGTAACCACTGGAATTTTTTTCCAAGCACCACCCACTAATTTTTCATAAATGTCGAGTGAATCCTTAAGCATGTATAAATTACCATTGACAGTTCTTGTGATAGAAGTAGGCGTAATTGGCGGAGTTGGAGGCGGCCCTCCATCCCAATTGGTTTCTTGAGCAAAAGTTACCCCATTATCTGAACTCTTCTCTAATCCAGTTTGTGAACATAAATAAACTATTTTATCAATCGGATCATAAAGAGATTGATTTGGAAGATAATATTTATAAAATAAATCCTCGAAGTTTCTAGGATGATCATTAGACTCTTTAAATGATATTCCTTCATTTCTGCTGAAATAAAAATTCTCCTTCATATATAAAAGCATGGTATCGGCAGCTAATACTTGGCGAACGGTTGAATGATCCGTCGGGAATAATGTATTAAAATAAAGCGCATCATTTGTTTTATGAAGTGTACCATAATATCCACCAATATAAAGAATATAAGGGGTTTTCACAGTGCCCGAATTATCAACTTGATTATACTTTTTACAGCTTGTAAAAAACAGTATAAAGGCTGCGAATATTAATAGCTTGAAGTGAACTCTCATATTGATCAATTAAGATTAAAATTTATTAAAAAAATGATTGAATTCTTCAACCTCGTCTGAATTGAGGTTTAGAATGTTATATATTTACCATTAATTTAGACGCTAATATACTATAAATCGTTAGACTTGAAACAGAAAAACATAAAAATTGAATTACCTCTGTTTTATTTTAGACAATTTAAACTTAGTGATCTTTAAAGATAGTTCAATTCAATATCATTTAATAAATTAAAAAATATGGAAATTTCATTTCATGGCGCTGCACAAACCGTTACTGGATCTAAACATTTGATACATTTAGCAAACGGTAAAAAAATATTATTGGATTGCGGTTTGTTTCAAGGTATGGGTGATAAAACACTTGAATTGAACCAAGAATTCGGTTTCGATGCTTCTGAAATAGACTATATGATATTATCGCATGCGCATATAGATCATAGTGGTCTTTTACCAAAACTAATTAAAGAAGGATATAAAGGAAAAATTTATTGTACACCTGCCACCGCTGATTTAACACAAATTCTTTTGCTTGATTCAGCCTTTATTCAGGAAGCGGACGTGAATTTTGTTAATAAACGCCGCATAGCTCAAGGTTTACCAGCTCTAAAACCACTTTATTCAATTGCCGATGCGAATAATGTATTTCCACGTTTTGTAGAAATTCCTTATCATCAAATTTGTCATATTAGTGATGATATCTCATTTATGTATACTGATACTGGACATATTTTAGGAAGTGCGGCTATTCATTTAACCATCCAAGAAAATGGCAAAGAAACTAAAATTACATTTAGTGGAGATGTGGGTCGATATCGTGATGTGATTTTACGATCGCCCGAACAATTTCCGCAAGCCGATCATATTATTCTTGAAAGTACTTATGGTGATTCGTTGCACGAAGACTTTGCCAATACAGAAGATGCTTTGCTAGAATATATTATGGACACTTGCATTAAAAAGAAAGGAAAACTTATTATACCTGCATTTAGTGTTGGTCGAACCCAAGAAATAATTTTCGCACTGAATAAATTAGAAACACAAGGACGATTGCCAAATGTTCCATATTTTGTTGACAGTCCGCTTTCGACCAAAACAACAGAAATTGTAAAACAATATAGTGAATTGTATAATGAACATGTGATAGAATTAATGAAAATGGATAAATATCCCTTTGATTTTAAAGGATTAGAATTCATTACAGAAGCTTCAGATTCAAAAGCGCTGAATATAAGAAAGGATCCTATGGTTATCATTTCGGCTTCTGGTATGGCAGAAGCGGGGCGAGTAAAACATCATATTGCCAATAATATTGGGAATGCTAAAAACACCATTTTATTAGTGGGTTATTGTGAATTTCATTCATTAGGTGCGAAATTAATGCGAGGCGAAAAAAGGGTTAAGATATTTAGAGAAGAGTTTGAAGTGAATGCTCAAGTAGGCAGTATCCGGAGTATGAGTGCGCATGGTGATTATGATGATTTATGCCAGTTTATTTCTGAACAAAAAACAGACTTGGTTGAAAGTATCTTTATCGTTCATGGCGAATATGATGTTCAACTTGAATTTCAAAAACGACTTTTAAATAAAGGATACCAATATGTTGAAGTGCCTGGCATGCACCAAACTTACAAACTCTAAAATTTAGGTTACCTATTCTGATTATCCACATTTTTAGAATGGGTTAACGCGTATGAATGAATCAAATTGGGTATAAACAACGTTCTAATTCATTAATTTTCAATGATTTATGAGTTACAAAAATAAAGTTTGGCACTAAAATTGATTTAGTCAAGATAATTCATAAAAATTCTTTTCTAAATTGAAAAACTCCGACTTAATAGTAATTCTTGGTTCATCCGACAACCCAATGAGGCCTAGTTTTTTAGCGAATAAACTTCTCAAAAATAAAGGTTTTAATACAATAACAATTCCTCATAGAGTTGATAATTCAGATCAACAACAACTTAACCCTATGAGTTCTGCAGATTCAACCATTGCTATTTTTTTGAAACCGAATCAACAAAAAAAATATTATGATTATATGCTCTCATTAAAGCCATCAAGAATCATATTTAACCCTGGCACAGATAATGACGAGCTAAAAGAAATTGCCAAACAACATAATATTCGTGTTATTTCTGGTTGTACAATTGCATTAGTAATGAATAGCCTTATTTAGGGTCTGCTGATTATCACTCCGATTCAATATTTACAACCTCAGGCAGTGCATTTAACTTTCGGAAACTCAGGGCTTCAAGTGAAATAACATGAATTTCATTTTCACATGACTTAAACAGTAGGCCTTATGTAGAGTCAATTAATAATATACGATTTCGGATAGATCTCATTTTAATTGTGCAAAACTTCATAAGAAAAACATAACCTAAGCCTGAATGCATCTTCGAGACATGGCTGTATATTTACTATCTACAATTTGGTATAGACCAGACAATAGCAGCAAAGCATAGACGTAAGTAGATTCAAATATTTGTCTAGTATCAATTCATCGACTTTACCTTAAAACGATTGAATTATGCAATGGAGAAAATTTAATGGTGAAAACATTCATCTACCTATCAAAACCGCTGTTGAAGATATGATTCAACACGAAACTTCAATTGGCAATAAATTGAAAGTTTGTATTGGCACCGACTCACAAGTTAAATCAGGAGAAACCGAATTTGCCACTGTGATTGTTTTCCTTAGAGAAGGAAAAGGAGGTTTTATGTTCATTCACAACGAAAAATCAACCATACAATATTCAATTAAAGAACGAATGTTAGTTGAAGTTTCAAAAAGCATTGAAATTGCATACGAATTATGCGACCTCTTTACTTTGTATGATGTGGATATGGAAGTACATGCCGATATTAATACCAATCCACAATTTAAAAGTAATGAAGCGTTGCGTGAAGCTACTGGATATATTTTAGGCATGGGATTTGCATTCAAAGCTAAACCAGATGCATTTGCAAGTAGTAGTTGTGCGAATCGTATAGTTCAATAAACAATTTGAGATACGCATTCTGAATACAAATTTACAGGCATGGCAATGGGTTATGGCATTATTAATTATTGAAAATTTTATTATCATTGCATACTTAATATATTAAATAATGAAAAAAATTATTCTATTATCATGTCTCAGTTTTCTTTATGCCGCTTCACTAACAAGTTGTAAAGAGTATACTAGTTTAACCAATGCGAGTAAAATTACACAATTAAAAGGCAACCCATTTATTTACAATTTATCGAAAAGCTTATTAAAAAATACAACGAATTATATGGCATCAAAAGGATTAAAATCTGCCATCACAAAAATTAATTTATTAACTCCTTTATCTTCAATTATTACATCACCTGATCAAATAGAGGGTTATGCAAATATGCTTTCAAATTTTTATTCAATTCCAAGTGGGAAACTTATAAAACGCTATTCAACTTTATCAAGTGTAAAAGACTTAATATATTTCGTAGCCAATAATGGACAAAAATTTAACTTCTATTCAAACTAAACAAATTATTATTTACTCTATGAACAAAATCATATTTTGCCTTTCAGTTGCAATCCTTTCAATTGCAATTTTTTCTAGTTGTTCACATTATAAAAGTATTCAGCATGCAGAAAAAATGGTTGATTTAGCTCGAAATCCATTTCTTAAAAATCTATCTAAATCTGTATTCAATGATATTGCGCATCTTGATGGAAATATAAATGAAAATTCAGTTTCAAACATTAAACTTACTAGTGTATTGAGCTCAGTAATTCCTTCCAATTCAATGGAAAGTTTTAAAAACTTAATTTCAACAAAGTACAATATTCCTTTAAATAAAATTGAAGGCAATATTGCTTCATGGAAATATGTTCGTGATGTAATTGGCTTTATTGCAAAGTTTGGAAGTGGCTTTCACTTTTACAGATCATAATTGCAACATAAGCAAAAGTAAATCTACAATAATCGAAACCTTATTAAAGAAATAGATTAAGTTTTATGCGCCGATCATTAATGGCATCAATAACATTAGTAAATCTTCATTTTCTTTTTTCTCAACAGGTTTAACTAAGCCGGCTCTTGTAGGTGTACTAAGTTCAAATAAAACTTCATCTCCATCTAAGACTAAAATTAATTCAAGCAATAATTTGGCATTGAAGGCAATTTTCATATCCTCACCCGTGTATTGACAAGACATTTGCTCATTTCCTTCAAATGAAAAATCAACATCTTGTGCGTATAAATGAAGGTTATTTCCAACAATATCCAAAACCACTTGATTGGTTGTTTTATTCGAAAACACACTCACGCGACGTAAGGCACTTGTAAAATCACTTTTGTTTAATACCAGTCTGAATGGGTTGTCAGCAGGAATTACCACTTTATAATCTGGAAATTTACCATCAATCAATCGACAACTTAAATGTAAATCTTGTCCGGCAACAAATAAATGATTTTTGTTGTACGAAATGGTCACTTCAGTTGAAGAATTCAAATTATTTTTTAATTGATTTAAAGCTTTACGAGGAACAATGAAAGTATCTTCCATTGGACAATGCACATCTGTTTTTACACAACGTACAAGACGATGCGCATCAGTTGCTACAAATGTGAGCGAGTTTTTACCTAATTCAAAATAAACACCACTCATTGTTGGACGAAGATCATCGCTACTTACAGCAATAATTGCCTTACCAATACCATCGCTTAATTCGGCTGCCGACATAGTAAAACTTGTTGTATCATCTGCTTTAGGCTCCGAAGGAAAACTTTTTGCATCTTCACCTACAATTTTATACTTTCCTTGTGCACTCGTAATATCAATACCAAAATCTTGTGGATGAATATCAAATGTAATTGGTTGCTCAGGTAAGTTTTTTAAATAATCGAGTAAAACCTTTGCTTGAATACAAATGCTGCCTTCTTCTTTCGATTGAACTTCTATACTCACTTTCATCATGGTCTCTAAATCCGTACTCACAAGGGTTAATTTATCTTGATTGAGTGTAAATAAAAAATCTTCGAGTATAGGTAAAACGTTGTTGGT
>DAOOQH010000005.1:29416-39661 GCA_035388625.1 Chitinophagaceae bacterium
ACATTAAAGATAGCTGGACTTGAACCCTTACCAATATTTGAAGGAAGTAATTTTATAAATGTTGGCGAAAGAACCAATGTAACTGGATCAAAAAAATTTGCCGAACTCATTCGAAACGACAAATATGAAGAAGCCCTTAGTATTGCCCTTCAACAAGTAGATAATGGCGCACAAATTATTGACATCAATATGGATGATGCTTTGTTGGATGGCGAAAAAGCAATGGTTACTTTTTTAAATCTTGTTCAAGCCGAACCCTCTATTGCTAAAGTGCCCATTATGCTTGATAGTAGTAAGTTTAGCATCATTGAAGCCGGACTAAAATGTGTTCAAGGTAAATGTGTTGTCAATTCAATTTCATTAAAAGAGGGAGAAGAATCGTTTATTCGACAAGCTGAAATATGCAAAATGTTTGGAGCCGCGGTAATTGTTATGGCATTCGACGAAAAAGGTCAGGCAGATACTTTAGAAAGAAGATTAGAAGTTTGTGAACGCGCTTATAAAATTTTAACTGAAAAACTACATTATAAGCCATCGGATATCATTTTTGATCCTAATATTTTTGCAGTTGCCACTGGATTAGAAGAGCATTTAAATTATGCTATAGATTTTATTGAAGCTACAAAACAACTCAAACAAAAATTTCCAGAAACCAATATAAGTGGTGGGGTCAGCAATTTATCTTTTTCGTTTAGAGGTAATAATTATGTTCGTGAAGCCATGCATAGTATCTTTTTATATTATGCCATTCAAGCTGGTATGGGTATGGGTATTATTAATGCAGGTGCTTTGCCAATTTATGATGATATTGATATTGAATTAAAAACCTTGATTGAAGATGTTTTGTTCAATAAACATGAACATGCTACTGATAAATTAATTGAATATGCCGAAAGTTTAAAAGACAAAAAAGGTAAAACAGCCGCTGGACCTAATAACGAATGGAGAAATGGCACGGCAGAAGAAAGATTGGTTCATTCGCTTGTTCATGGTATTACTGAATTTATAGATCAAGATACGGAAGAAGCTAGGTTGAAATTTGACAGACCATTAGATGTTATTGAAGGTCCATTAATGAAAGGTATGAATGTTGTAGGCGATTTATTCGGTAACGGAAAAATGTTTTTACCTCAGGTTGTAAAAAGCGCAAGGGTAATGAAAAAAAGTGTTGCTTATTTAACACCATTTATTGAAGAAGAAAAAGCAAATAACCTCACACTCGAAACAACAGTTGCACCTAAAATTTTAATGGCCACCGTAAAAGGTGATGTTCATGATATTGGTAAAAATATTGTGGGTGTTGTGCTTGCATGTAATGGATATGAAATTATTGATTTAGGTGTGATGGTACCTTGCGATAAAATATTAGATGAAGCCGTGAAGCACAATGTTGATGTGATTGGACTCAGTGGTTTGATTACGCCTTCGTTAGATGAGATGGTGCATATTGCACATGAAATGAAGCGACGAAATCTAACCATTCCACTTTTAATTGGTGGCGCTACCACCTCACGTATGCACACCGCCGTTAAGATTGCCGAAAACTATGACCATGGTGTGTTACATGTACTAGATGCCTCAAGAAGTGTAACCGTTGTAAGTGATTTATTAAACGATCATAAAGAAGATTTATTAATCAAAACTAAAAATGAATATCAAAATCTACGTGAGGATTTCATTAATCGAAAAACGGTTAAAAGCTATTTATCATTAGCGGATGCACGAAAAAATAAAATGGCAATCGATTGGCAAAATTATATGCCTATTCAACCTAATTCATTAGGCACAAAAGTTTTACATGAATATGATTTAAAAGAGATTTCTCAATATATTGACTGGACTCCATTTTTTATTACTTGGGAAATGCATGGTAAATTTCCAGCCATCCTTGACGATGAAAAAATTGGTACTGAGGCAACCAAACTTTATCATGATGCAAATGGTTTACTCGATCAATTGATTGCAGAAAAATGGTTACAAGCTGAAGGTGTTTTTGGTATATGGGAAGCAACACGTAAAGCGGATGATGATATTGAAATTAAAGATGGAAATGATGTTGTTCAACTCAATTTTCTTCGTCAACAAATAACTAAAGCAGATGGACAAGTCAATCATTGTTTAGCTGATTTTATTTCTCCTACTCAAACCGATTATATGGGTGCCTTTGCAGTTACCATTAAAGGAATTGAACCTCATTTAAAACGTTTTGATGAAGAACATGATGATTATAATAAAATTATATTACAGGCTTTAGCAGATAGACTTGCAGAAGCTTTTGCTGAATTATTACATAAAAAAATTAGAAAAGAATATTGGGGATATGATAAAGATGAATCGCTTAACAACGATGATTTAATTCGCGAAAAATATCTTGGCATTCGCCCTGCGCCTGGTTATCCTGCCTGTCCTGATCATACTGAAAAAATAAAATTATTTGATCTATTGCAAGTAAAATCTAATATTGGCATTGAGCTAACTGAATCATTGGCCATGTATCCTGCCGCTTCGGTTTGTGGTTGGTATTTTGGACATCCTGAAAGTAAATATTTTGGTGTAGGAAAAATTACACAAGAACAGCTTGAAGACTATGCATCACGAAAAGGCATGAGTTTGGAGGATGCGACAAAATGGTTGAGACCTATTTTAGATTAGATATAGTCTGTTAATAATGTTCGATTTCTTCGTTTGTCTCAACTCGAAATCCAGTCATTGACCTTAGTCAACTCCCGAATTTCAAGCCTTCGACGGCCTCGAACTCGAACACTCTTTACAGACTTACTACTGTATGTACAGACACTAAATACACATTATTTATAGTATTCAATTTTACGTTCAACAATAAATAATGAACCTTTATTGGTTTGTTCAATGCTTTTCAGCCAATTACCGTGTTGATCGATATTTGAATAAGTTGTTTTGCATTCAATGATCATGCTATTTTCAGGCCTATAAAATTTTGTCACAATGGGAAATCCTAAACTATCATAGATATAGGAGGTTTTAATATCGAATTGATTATTTGCACCGTATTTAATCTCTGATGCTAATTCGCCTTTTGAATTGTATTGAAAGATTTGTTTTGAAAGAATTTGATTTTTAGAATTATAACCTATTTCTTCAATTAAGTTTTGATTTTTATCATATTTAAACGTCAAGGTTTTTATGATCGACTTTGTTGAACTATATACAATTGCTTGGTTTGATTTTCGTGTATGATCAATTTGGTATTTTGTGAGGGTTTGTAATTTGCTTTCCGAATTAAAATATTTTCGTTCGATACCATTACCCAAACTGTCGTAACTGGTTTTATACATATTACCCATGGCAACTTTGGTAACAACTCCTTTTTTGCGTTGTGCATGAAAAGTGGTTTTAGTCATTGATTTTACTTTGCCCTTTAAGCCATCTAATGCTAATAAGTTTGCGTATGGTTTGATGTTTCGTACTTCTAATTTTTCAACTTGCTTATTTTGTGGTTGAGAGATTTCAGTTGTTTTATCGATATCATTTTTGCATGAAAATATGAATATGATGAAAAACAAATTCGCAACATATTTGAAAATGATTGGTGAGAGAGTTTGATTCATTGTTAAGATTTAAATATCAAGAATATGGGGTTTGATGAATTTCTGTATCGAAATAGAAAGTGTATTTCATAAATGAATGAACTAATGCCATTAAATACAATTTAATTCATCTTTCAATTTTTGTTTGATTGAAAGAATAAGATTTCAGTTTTGCAAAATCGAAATTGAATACTCTTTTTAAATCTAGATTATCTATTTTGGAAAATAGCTTGCAGTTATTAAGTTCTTGCTTCATTCTTTACTGAAATTTAATTTGTTCTATTCTTAGCTTTCTTAAATCCGATTGGGTCACGTTGCACCCATTTCTCCATTTTCTTATCCTTTTCTTTGAGTTTATGGGTGTCATTAATCAGGTTTTCAAGTGCCTCATAAATTTCCATGAATTGAGCGTTATTTTGTTGCTCCATTTCATGAATTTTCTTAGCCAATTCAGCATTATGAGAAATTTGTTTTTCATTTCTATGAAAGCTGTAACAATGGCAATATTCATTTTTATAGCCCGCTCACTCTTTAAAATACTTGCTAACATGGTTACTCCATGTTCAGTAAAGGCAAATGGCAAAACATTAGAAAATCGGGCATTTGAGAGTAGGTGGTCACAATTTGTGACCACCTCACGCCACTCATTCGAAGTAAGTTCAAACATAAATGTATTGGGGAAACGTTGTATATTTCGTCTAACACTTTGCTTTAATCGTTTTGTTTCGGTATCAAAAAGAAGCACTAAATTAAAATCAAACATGATTCGTTCACCTCTTACTTCATAAATCTTACTTTGAATTGGCAATAGCTCCATAACAGAAATTTAGAGTGGGTAAATGTAAATCTATTTTGTAATTTATTGGGAGCTTGTCACAAATTGTGATCACCTCCGCTGAAACCCTTGCAGGGCCTCACAGTTTGCAATACAATTTTCAAAATTTGCAATTCTCAAAGTGTTTTTTTGCATATCTTCAAACAGTTTGAAGTACTTGACTTTTCCAAATGGTATTTAATTCCCTCTCAAATTTCTTCTAAAAATAAAAAAAGAGAATGAAGGTTTAGTTCATTCTCTTTCTCATTCTGTTATGTGGTGTGAGAGGGATTTGAACCCCCGACACATGGATTTTCAGTCCATTGCTCTACCAACTGAGCTATCGCACCATTTTACTCTTTACAATCAAACCAAAACAAAGTTTAAATTTGATTGATTTTCGAGTGGGTTGCAAAAATAACAATTTAATGCAAATACCCAATTATTTTTTTATCTAAAAATAGATTTTGCCCGCTAATTGGCATATTCACTCATATATTTTATTCTAACCAATTGTAATTGTTCTAAGGTAATATTGTTTTCTTTCAAATCCTCAAATGCTTCATCTAAATTACCACGATCGCTTGTTTGAAAATATTCATAAATATCTTCTTGATCATATTCATCAACATAATCATTAATACAATAATCTAAATTAAGTTTGGTGCCGCTCGATACAATGGTTTCCATTTCATGCAAAAGATCATTCATGTTTAATTCCTTCATTTTGGCAATGGTTTCAAGCGGAATTTTTTTGTCGATATTTTGAATAATAAATACCTTAATTCCACTTTTATTCATCACACTCTTCATCACAAATTCATCCATCTTTTGGATATCATTTTCCTCTACATATTTAGCGATCATCTCAACAAATGGCTTACCAAATTTCAACGCTTTTCCTTTACTCACACCCGAAATATTTTCCATTTCAAGTAAGGTTGTCGGATAATTTGTTGCCATATCCTCTAATGAATTTTCAAGAAAGACAACAAAAGGCGGTACGTTATTTTGCTTAGCCACTTGTTTACGCAAATCCTTTAGCATTTCTAACATCGTAGGATCTAAAGCGCCACTACCTGATGCTCCGCCACCGCCAGTTTCATCATCATCACCATCGGCATCTTGAAACTTATGATTTAATGACAATTGAAGTGAATAAGGTTTCTTTAAAAAATCTTTTCCTTTATCAGTTAATTTAATCAATCCATATTCTTCAATATCCTTTCTTATCAGGCCTTCAACCATCATTTGACGAAGTAATGAAAACCAAAAATGATCATCCATTTGGAAATGAGCACCCATGCTAAAGCATTTCAGTTTATCATGTTTAAACGATTGTATTTGTGTATTTAAACGCCCCAAAATCACATTGATTACATAATCAATTCCGAACATTTCTTTTAATTGGCGTATTGCTTCTAAGGCTGTGAATACAGTATCTTTTACTTCAATTTTTTCTTTTGGATGCAAACAATTATCACACATGCATTTACATTTACTTTGATCGTATTCTTCACCAAAATAGTGTAATAAAACTTTTCGTCGACAAATAGCACTTTCAGCATACGCAACAGTTTCACCAATTAATTGTGCACCCATTTCACGCTCGGTTAAAGGTTTATCGCGCATTAAATGCTCTAATTTCTGAACATCTTTGTATGAAAAATAGAGTAAACATTTGCCTTCCATTCCATCACGACCTGCTCTACCTGTTTCTTGATAATAGTTTTCAATCGATTTTGGAATATTATAATGCATCACAAATCGAATATCTGGCTTATCAATTCCCATCCCAAATGCAATCGTAGCAACAATCACATCTACATCTTCCATTAAAAATTTATCTTGGCGATCAGCCCTTGTTTTACTATCCAAACCTGCATGATAGGCAACAGCACTGATACCATTTGCTTCTAAAAGTTGAGCAAGATCTTCTGTTGTTTTTCTATTCAAGGTATAAATGATACCACTTTTACCTCTATTTTGTTGAATGAATTTGACAATATGTTTAACCGTTTGATCCTTCTTGGCCTTCGGCACTATTTCATAATATAAATTCGGTCTATTAAATGATGAAATAAATACATTTGGATTTTTCAAGGCCAAATTCTTTCTAATATCGTCTTGAACCTTAGGTGTTGCGGTTGCTGTTAACGCAATAATATGAAGCTTAGGATCAATATCATTTATAATTTCTCTGATCTTTCTGTATTCTGGTCTAAAATCATGTCCCCATTCTGAAATACAATGCGCTTCATCAACTGCTATAAACGAAATCTTTAATTGCTTTAAAAATTCAACATTCTCCTCCTTTGTTAAGGTTTCAGGTGCTACATAAAGCATTTTTGTTCCTCCGCCCATTAAATCTTCTTTCACTTTTTTAATTTGCCCCTTATTCAAAGATGAATTTAAAAAGTGCGCCACATTTTCAATATCACTATAACTGCGTAATAAATCTACTTGATTTTTCATGAGTGCAATCAATGGCGAAACAATAATAGCAATTCCTTCACTCATTAATGCTGGTAATTGATAGCAAAGCGATTTGCCTCCCCCCGTTGGCATAATTACAAACGTATCTTTTTTTGCTAAAACACTTTCAATAATTTGTTGTTGTTCATCTTTAAAACTATCAAATCCAAAATGTTCTTGAAGTGCTTTCTTAAGGTCTTTGTTTTCAACCTTTTTTGACTTTGCCATAACTAATTTTTTTTTATCCCCCCTGTGAGATATGATATACTTTGTAGTATTTGTCTAAATGTACAATATCTCGTTTTTATATGCAAATACTATTCCAAATAATTTTTACGATTCTTTCGAAGGTAGGGCAGTCATTTAAAACTTGAGTCTAATAAAAAGTTAATTATTTCAAATCAATGCTAAGAACCTTTGCTACGTGCAATTTTGAACAGAATAAAATTTATTCACTTCTTTTAATATCGAAGAAATTTCAGCTGGACCTCAACCATCATTTCATAAACACCATGAAAATTAGGGCTTTCATAACATATTTTTTTATCACAATCTGATTTATTTCGGATATTTGTCTCCTTGAAAAAAATACTCATTATAATATTTAGCCTGATTTTTACACAAAATGTAAATGCACAGGAGCAACTCTTAAATGTGGCCAAACAATATTTAATGGCTGGCAATTATGAGAAGGCAGCCGCTACTTATAAACAGTTACTTGATTATTCGCCCAAAGATCAAGATCTACAAAGAGCTTATTTAGAAAGTTTAATGGGTATGAAAGATTATAAAACTGCCGAGAAGGTTGTAAAGCAAGTCTTAAAAGCTAATCCTTCAGATGCTCGAAATAATTTTCAATTAGTAAAAATTTACAAGGGTATAGATGAAGAAAAAAAAGCAAATAAGCTTATTGAAAAAATAATTAGTCGAGTAAATAATAATGATGATGAAATTCGTGCAACCGCTGATTTATTTGAAAAAGAAGGTTATTTAGATAATGCCATTGCTGTTTATGAGAAGGGGAAAAGTTTCGAAAAAGATTTTCCTTATTTATATGCTCCTGAATTGGCATTATTGTACAATAAAAAAGGTGATATAGAAAAAGCCACAGAAAGTTTGTTAGATGTTTATGTATCAAGACCTGAAAAATCGGAAGAAATTAAAGCGACTTTTCAACGAATCATGAACCAACCTGAGAAGATTAAAGATCTTCAAAACAAGGTAACTAAACGAATTGAAAAGCAACCCAATATAGAAGCCTATCCTGATCTAATGGCATGGATTTTTGTTCAACAAAAAGACTATGAAAGTGCATTTGCACAAATAAAATCAATTGATTTAAAATTAAATGAAGGAGGTAGACGAATGATTGGTTTTGCTCGTGTTTGCTTTCGTGAATTACAATTTAAAGCTGCTATTTTAGCTTATAATGCTGTTGCAGATTTAGGCAAAGAGCAACCTTATTATCAAATTGCACGAAGTGAGAAATTAACTTGCATGAAAAACCAATTGCAACGAAATCCACTCTATACGCAAGAAGATGTGAAAGCTTTGGGTTTAGAATACGCCTCGTTTTTAGATGAGTTTCCACAATATCTTCAGAAAGAAACATTACGCGAATACGCTGAATTAGAAGCTCGATACTCCCATAATATTGAAAAGGCTATTGAACTTTTAAATAATGTGGTTAAAGCAAATAATGTTCAACAAGCTTTTAAAGGCCGTTGCAAATTAGAAATGGGTGATTATGAATTAGTGCGTGATGATATTTGGGAGAGCACACTACTTTACTCACAAGTTGATAAAGAATTTAAACAAGATATTTTAGGTGAAGAAGCTCGTTTTAAAAATGCAAAATTATCATACTATACTGGTGATTTTGTTTGGGCTCAGGGACAATTAGATGTATTGAAATCATCAACATCTGAACTGATTGCCAATGACGCACTCAACTTATCTGTTTTAATTACCGAAAACAATCCGCCTGCTGATAGTAATGCTGTTCCATTAATGATGTTTGCTCGGGCCGACTTACTTGAATTTCAAAATAGAGATATAGAAGCATTAGCTATTTTAGATAGCATTACAACTGAATATCCTAACCATCCATTGATGGATAATATTTTAATGGAAAGAGCGCGTATTGCCAGCAAACGGCAGGATTATAATGAGACTGCCATGTTACTTCAAAAAGTAGTAACCAATTACGGTGATGATGTGCTTGCCGATGATGCCTTGTATAATTTAGCGCTAATTAATGAAACCTTTTTTAAAAATCTTGACGAAGCCAAACGACTCTACGAACAATTAATTGTAAAATACCCTGGTAGTACATTTGTGAACGAAGCAAGAAAAAGTTTTAGACGACTTCGAGGCGACAATGCAGATGTTGAAGACGGAGGAAGTTAGTCGTTATCTATATTATAATTGCCTCAATATCTTGTAATTGCCTATGAATTTTCAACTCGACATTTCAATTCCTTCACTTGAACCTCGTATTCTTCATCAATCAAAAATTTTATTGATTGGTTCATGTTTTACTGAACATATGTCGCGTTTTTTGAGTAGATCAAAATTTCAAACAGTTCAAAATTCGCATGGTATTTTATTTAATCCAATGAGTGTATGTAAAGCTTTATCAGATATTATTCAAAAGAAACAATATACTGAGAATGATTTATTTTATTTAGATGAATATTGGCATAGTTGGTATCATCATTCTGACTTTTCGGATATGGATAAAAATAAATGTCTTGAAAAAATAAATCATTCGATAGAGGCACAACATCAATTTTTAAAATCAACAGATTTTGTATTCATTACCTTAGGTTCGGCATTTGCATATAAATTAATTGAGAAGAATATTTTTGTCAGTAATAATCACCGTGCACCCTTACAATGGTTTGAAAAAGTATTGATTGATATTCATGAAATTCAAAACTCTTTACGAAAGATTCAAGAAGAATTGGTTACTTTTAATCCAAATATAAAATTGGTATTTACTGTAAGTCCGGTTAGGCATAGTAGAGATGGTGTAATTGAAAATAACCGAAGTAAGGCACGTTTAATTGAAGCAGTGCATTCATTAAAAAACACCTACTATTTCCCTGCTTATGAATTAGTGATTGATATTTTGCGTGATTATCGTTTTTATGATATGGATATGGTTCATCCAAACTATCAGGCAACTGCCTATGTTTGGGAGAAATTTATTGCTCATTGTATCGACCCATCATGCTTACCCTTGATGAAAAAACTAGAACAAATTTATATGGCTAAAAATCATATCTCAAGAAATAAAGACAGTGAGGCACATCAAAAATTTTTACATGAACATATTTAATTTGTGTTCAATTAAAACAAGAGTTCCCTTACTTAACTTTAGAAGAT
>DAOOQH010000006.1:0-38055 GCA_035388625.1 Chitinophagaceae bacterium
TATTGGCAACTAGATTTGCATGCATCGAAAACTCACGTTCAAAAACACCATTTACTCTATTAACTGAAGTAACGATAGCACTTAACACAGTTGCTTTTGAAGGTGTGCTTCCACCAACCGCTGCAGAATATTCTTCAGTACATGCTAAGGCAAGACGATAAGTTCGAAGTGAATCACCACTCGTTTTAAATGATAATTCAGGTAATACATCTTCTTTAATTTTAATAGCATTAGGTGATAAACTAATTTCATCTAAATCATCATCTACTTCACAATGCATGATTTGATTATAATTCTTTTTAAAATTCTTTTTATAATAAACCACATACCACTCTGAATTATTATTTGAATATGGATCTATATAAAATGTATTACTACCATCAAAAACCATGGCATGAAATCCAAAAACTGTAAAGTCAATTTTAGCAGTGATACGTGCATCGTTTTGACTGACAGCAGTATAGGTTTTTATTTCGTTATACTTTTTTGCTAGCGGGGCTTCCATCATAGATTGTTCAAAAATTGAGAATGGCATTGACTCACCTAAAGGGTTTGGTAAATAAATGATTGAAGAGTTGCCATTTTGCGTTGAAGGAATCAAAGATTGAGCTAAATGAAATTCATTCAGGTTTAATTTCACCAACAAATATTCTGACGGAATGATAGTTCGTTCACCAGCTACTTGAACTGTTTTTTCGCTTGACACGAACCAAAGGTCATTAAAGCCTGTTGCCTTTGCATTGATTGTCAATACAAGTAATAATAAGGTTGAAATTTTATTCATCTATTTTAAATTAAATTTTTTAGGGAGAGATTTTATCGTTCAAATTTATCTTTCACAAAATTGATATCATCTTTGGCATAGCAAACATAATAATTCATTTTGTTATGCTTTATAGAGTTGATATAATATACTTTTTTATCGTAGGTAATCATCATCTTTATCGAAGTTTCATCACATTCAATTCGTGCTGCATTTAAACTATTAGTTGTAGTAAATGCTTTGAACGACATCAAAGAAGGATATTTTGCCTGAAGTGCAGAATCCATGGTCATACTTCTACTCACAATAAATTCTTTGCAATGAATCGTATTATCAATAAATAATGGCAGCAATAGTTTTACTTGACTGCTATCATATGGAATACTTTTTAGGTATGAATTAAAAACTGTATCAATAGTTGAAACCAATGTATAGGCTGCGGGCTGCTGAAAATTTGCAGGGAACTTAAAATCTCTTGGCAACTCTAAAAACCATGAAGGTTGCGGATATGTAGCATCACATAAACGCATAGTATTTGATTTATTAATGTTTTTTTTAGATGGCATTGTAACCTTCGATGATACAGTTGCTTTCTGAAGATGTTTTCTTGTTTTTCCTCTTTTTTGTGCTTCAGCACCAATTGAAATGGTTAGTGCTAGCATGATGATTAGTATATTCTTCATCCGATAAAAGTAAAAAGGATTATTCAAAATCAGTAAAAATTGCGGTAAAACTTGCGATTTCTCGTGATTGGGTTAAAACATGCCAATTTCCTTTATAATTTATTTCATAAGGCACCCAATCATTATTTAAGGGTTTTAATTTTACATGCATAACCACATCAAAATCATAAAAAAGAGTTTTAAATGACAGAGAGTAATCACGCGCCACGATAGAAAAATCTGAGACTCTAAACCATGTAGTTAATTCATTAATTACAACAGAGTTAATATAAGCTGGTTTAGGAATTGCTCTAAACACATAACAATCTTCATTATTATATAATACTCGAGAAAGCCGAAATCGATACTTACTAAAATAAGGCTCATCAAAAATGGCAATATTATCACCGATACCAGGAATACCAGAAATTCTTTTACCAGGATTAAAAATAAGTTGTCTGAGTTGCTCTTCATATTTTGCCGAACCCGAATTCATTTTATTGCCAACAATATTATTTTCGTTACAAATTGTTCCTTTAGTGAAAAATAAATGTGCATATAAACTAGCAGTTCGATAACGATAAGAATGATTCTTTTTATAAAAATTTCCTTTTACTTTTTCACTTTTAACTGTCATACTGCGACAATTGTTTTTCACTTCTTGAAAAGTTAAACTATTATAACTTGCCTTTTCATTTTCATCTCTATCTTCAATTACAATATCGTTATACATATGATATGAGTGCAACCTGAGCGTTTTAAACGCTTTGTAAAAAGTGGTATCATGTTTCACCTTCTCAACAAAACCTTTGACATCAAATCCGGCATAAACCGCTTTAATCATTACTTCATCTAAAATAATACCTTGATGAATTTTTTCTTTTTGTGTTGATTGTGATGAAACTATTTTAGCTAAAAAGATCAATAAAAGAACGCAAATTGATTTTGAAATAATTACTTTTAAATAATTATAATACTTGTATGAATAAAAAAATTGCCTCATTTCTAATTCTCTTTTTTTTAATTGGTCATGTTCAAACATTTGCTGCATCATCACTTCGAAGCGATACAATTGATATACGCAAAACTATCATAGATTTTACGATAACTGACTTTAGTACAAAAATTATTTTTGCAAAAACGAGTCTTGATATTCGAAGCAAACTCAATAATGTAAATGAGTTAGCATTTGATCTTGAAGGATTAATTGTAGATAGTGTTTATTTTAATGGACTAGCTCAAAGTTTCTCACATTCAAATGCCATATTAAAAATACCTATTCTCTCTTCACCAATGCAAATGAATGATACCGCATTGGTGGATATTTATTATCATGGAGTGCCTATTGCTGATGCAACATGGGGTGGATTTTCATTTATCGGCAATTATGGATTTCAAATGGGAGTAGGCTTTAATGCTCAACCTCATTCCTTTGGAAGAACATGGCATCCTTGCTTCGACAATTTTGTTGAACGAAGTACCTATGAATTTTTTATTACTACTGAAGATACAAAAGTAGGTGTTTGTAATGGCTTGCTTTTAGACAGCACAACAAATACTATGAATAATACAAAAAGGTGGCATTGGAAATTAGATCAAGAAATTCCTTCCTACTTAGCATGTGTTGCAGTTTGTAATTATGTTTTCGTCAAAAAAGTTTTAGTGGGCAATGCAGGAAATATTGATGCCATCATTACATGTGAAGCCAGCGATTCAAATGCAGTCCATGGTTCATTTGCTCATTTGCAAGAATCATATACAATGCTCGAAAATCATTTTGGCACTTATAGTTGGCCACGCGTTGGATATTCATTAGTACCATTTAATGCAGGTGCAATGGAACATGCAACGAATATAAGTATTGGCAAACCTTTTATTGACGGCACTTTAAATTATGAAACGTTAATCGCTCATGAACTTTCACATCACTGGTGGGGCGATTTAGTGACTTGTAGCACCGCCGGCGATATGTGGCTGAATGAAGGATTTGCAAGTTATTGCGAACCATTACATACCGAGCAAGTTTATGGCCCAAAAGCTTATCTCGATGAAATCAGAAATAATCATTTTGATGTATTAAGTCAAGCTCATATTCGAGATCAAGGTTATCGCGCTATTGCCAATATGGATAGTTTGTTTACCTATGGCATGACTGTTTATAGTAAAGCAGAAGATGCCATTCATACCTTAAGAACGTATATGGGCGATCAAAAGTTTTTTAGCACTCTTTCGTCATTTTTAGATGCTCATAAATTTCAATCCATTAATACGTTACAACTTCGAGATTATTTGACCAATCAAAGTGGTTTGAATTTAACCGACTACTTCAATAATTGGATACTTGCACCTGGATTTACTCATTTTTCAATTGATTCAAGCAGCACAACTCAAATCGGAAACGAATTTCATACGCGTGTTTACATGCGTCAGCGCAAGCATCAATCACTAGATTACTACAATCATGTTCCATTAGAACTAGCTTTTTACGATGCCTCAATGAATTCGCAAATCTATCATCTTGATTTTGTTGGTCGTTGTATGGAATTTCACGTTATTCTGCCTTTTAACCCAACTATGATTGCAATTGATCCAAATTCAAAAATAAGTGACGCAATTACAGAAGAAGAAAAAATGATCAAGTCAACTGGCACTTCTACTTTCACTCAAGCGAAATGCAGAATCATCACTAAAAGTATGATCAATACAAACGACTCTACGCTACTTAAAGCCGAACATCATTGGGTTGCGCCTGATCGATTTAAAAACAATACCCTCTTCCCTGGGTATGTTCTTTGCGATAGTCGTTATTGGAAAATTGATGGTATCAACCTCAATAATATTAATGGAACCATGCGTTTTACATATGATGCAGGCTCTGGAAATAGCTATTTGGATAGTACATGGATTCAAAACACTGAAGATAGTATTCGCTTATTTTACAGGAAAGATGCAACAGAAGAATGGCAATTTGCAAATGACAGTTTAACTGCTGGAAGTTTGACTGATAGAATTGGTAATATTTATTCAAAAGAAATCAAAGCTGGCGAGTATACATTCGGTATCAAACGATCTGGATATATTGATCCCATAATAACTGATGCGCCAATAGGTGGATGTGGCATGGTAACAAATCAACATGATTTAGAACCCCTTATTCAATCAAGTCTTGTTAGCATTCATCCTAATCCAACTTCGGGAAATATTCAAGTTAGTCTAAAAGACAATACAGCAAATACAGTATATATTTCAATTACTAATTCAGTTGGACAAATTTGTATTTCAAAAGAAATTAAATTGTCTTCAAGTGAATTTAGTTTGGATATTAGTGATTTAAATTCTGGTATTTATTATATCAACATTACGAATTCAACAAATGGAGTTTCGATGAATGAAGTGATTATTAAAGAATAATCAGAATCACTTTTTGGATTTAGGTCTTTCACTATTTATAAAGATAACTTTTTCAATATACTGCTTTGAGAAGCGTTTATTTAAGAAGTGATTCAGCGGTTTTCCATTGCCAAGTTAATTGATAAGGGTAGTTCTCATATTGATTAGAATCTTCGTTGAATGTATTTCCTTTTTGATAATTAGTTTTTCCAATTTCCATCAATATTTTGGCCTTCTCCTTTTCTCCAATATAATTTAAACACAGACTTTTAAAATAAAGAGCTTCCGAAAAATTGGGATAATTGATCAATACTTTGTCAAATTCTTCGATTGCTAGTTTGTAATTATTGAGTTCATAATATGATATGGCTAAATAATATCTATCTAAATAGTGAACCCAATTTGTTCCATGTTCTGCTTCTTGACTTTCAATACTTTCTTTTAAAATCTGTAATGCGTCAGCAAATTGATTCAACTGCAAATAGCATATTCCCATATAAAACTCAAGAGAATGGTCTTGTTCAAATGTGGAACCAAATTCCCTTTTATACTTTTTAAAATCTGCTAAGGCACTTTCATAATCTTTAGCGAAGATACATTTAAGAAAAGCGAGCCTTGATAACCAATGTTCTCTATCTATTTCTACTGCTTTATTATAATAAATGATGGCTAATTGATATTTTTTTTGTTTCCATAAAGGCAATGCTTTTTGTTGCCATAAATATGCTATTGTTGAATCTTCTTCAATTCCTTTATCGATCCATTCATTCCATTCTTTACTTAAATAATGATGATTCCAAGCACCATTTTTCAAATATTTTTCAATAATTGCATCTTGTCTACTTTTCTTAGTCAAATCAGCATTTTGTCCTTTACAAACAAAGCCGAATAAAGCAAATGCAGTTAAGAAATATATTTTCATTTTGGTTTTAATTAGATTTTACAAAACTTCGAAAGAGAATAATCTCTGTGATAAAATGACAAAAATGGATACTGAAATCACTAATAGTAACCTAAGTCTTTAGTCTACTATTGGCGGTTTATTAATCACTTGCTTCAATATTATACCATCCTGAATTCTAAGATGTGTAATACTCTCTTAAAATGTTGAAGGCATAAAATATTTCTTAAGATTTTGGAAATAAAATTCGGAAGAAATAATTAAAAAAGATGAATAGAACATTTCCTTAGACACAAGATGTGCAATAAGAAAATTGGTTAAGAAAATTCCATTACTAATTAATACATTCGCACCACAACCATAAAAAGCTTAGAACGATTTCACTATCTCAATAAAGTCAGATCGCCTTTTAAAATTTTTGCAATTCCAGTAGGGAAAGTAATTTTAATCTGATAGAAATAAACAGCAGACTCAGCCTTATTGCCTTTGTAATATCCATTCCATCCTAGTTTTGCATCACTCGACTGAAATACTTGTTGTCCCCATCTATTATAAATAACCATTTCTACTTGCGCATTAATTTTCAGACCAACAACATGAAAAATGTCATTTAAACCATCTCCATTTGGAGTAAAGGTATTCGGTATAAAATATTCATCACAAGGTAAAGTATAAATCGTCATAGTATCTGTTGCGGTACACCCAAAGCCTGTTGTCACTTTGGTGGTTACCAATGTGGTATCATAAATTAACAAGTCGGCATTATTATAATCATAATGAGTAAATAATTCAAGTGGTTGCCATTGATAAAATGAATTAGGAATCAAATCTGTAGTTAAACGAACTAAATCAGTTTCACAATAAACATCTTTATTGTCGCGGCTTGAAATATTGGCAGTTGGTAATTCATGAACCTCAATTCGGGCGGTATCTACATTAGAGAGACAACCTTGATTATCACATTGAACCAATACGATTTTAGATCCAATTGTATTCCATGATAAAGTAAGAGGACCTGCAGTTGCAGGATTACCTGAAACCAATGTTGCACTATTTAAAGTCCATGTATAATTTGTAGTTCCACTGCTTGCTATAGCTTCAATATCAGCCGTTGCATCTATACAAATACTTGAATCATAAACGGCTTTTACATTTGGATTTTCAATTACTGTAACTTGCTTAACTACTGGGGCGCTCGGACATCCATTTAAGGTAACCTGAAAGGATACATTTTTCACACCTGGCGTTGACCAACTAACTGTATAAGGTCCTATTCCAGATCCCGACAAAATAGTTCCTCCATCTGGATTAAATGTATAAATATTTGCCGGATTTAAGGTACCAAAATAGGTTGCCGTAATATTATCAACAATACAAATTTGTGAACTATTCAAAATAAAATCTGGAACAGGTATTGGTTTAATAGTTAAATTGAGCGTTAAAATAGAATCACATCCATTGGTATTAAATAATGAATCTGTATAGGTACCTGCGGCTGTTAATACATTTCCATTAAATACATAAGATTGCCCCTGACATATAGATTCATTAATTGTACCATAAGTGGTATTACCAACCAATAATTGTAAAGTAACAATCGAATCGCAACCACCCGCATTTACAAGCGTATCGTAATAAGTACCAGCAACATTGAGCACATTACCATTGAACAAATACCCCACTCCCTGACAAACAGATGCATTAATTGTTTTATAACTGTTTGCGCCTACTGTTAGGTTTAACGTTACAATAGAATCGCACCCAAAAGAAGTGGTTACCGTATCATGATAAGTTCCACCTAATGTGTAGGTAACCCCATTAAATGTATAACCAGATCCACTACAAATTCCAGCATTAATAGTAGTAATAATGGTATTGGTTAAGGCTAAATAAAATTGTATGGTATCAACACAAATACCTGTACCAATTGCGGTGACTAAAACAGGTGTTGAACCAAATGAAATATTATTGCTTATACCCGTTGTATTACTCATTGGTGCAGTTGAGGTCCAAGTCCAGTTTAAATTATCACCGTTTACGATACTTACTGGAACCGTTGTGTTTTCGCAAGCATAAATCGTATCGTTAGATTGATAAAGGTTGCTATTATTGAGCCATTTTGGTTTGATGGCATCAAGAGCCTCATCTAATGAAGCTTCATTTAGGATATATGCGAAATTTAATTCGTTACTATCTCCAGGCGCAATATCACCTAAAAAGTACACAATACCCACACCAACATCTTGCGTTAAGGTACCAGTATAAGTTAAGTCAGGATGCGTACCAGAGAACAAATAACCTAAAGTATCTGCTGGTGGAAATAAATCAAAATCACAAATAAAAACTTTCGATCTACAGTCGATTGTGCCTAAACCTAAATAACAAAGCGGGTTTACTGTAGATGTAGAACCAACTAAGGATTTATTGCCTGCATTTGGCAATTGGTACGTGATGTTATTTATGGTGGAAAAATTATTAGTCGTTGAAACGTCATTATCAGGATCTAATGTTCGCATATAATATACATTAGTCAATGTGGTTCCGCCAGTATTATAGAATTTAACATTGGTAGTGAAATATAATTTATCTTGTTTAACAGTGGTGGTTTGTTTAATATTTAAATTACCTACAGACCCCAACCATTGCGAAGTTGTAACCCCAGCAACTGTACTTACAAATTGATTTGTACCCGATAGAGCCCCTGCACCAGTAAATCCTGTGGCTAAATTGGTTGTGTAATTTGTACTAAATGCATTAGAACGTACTCCATTTACTTCAACAGCCCAACCTTCTTGTGGTGTTCCTGGTAAAAAATAATCTCCAAAGTAAGGAGGAACACCAACTGCCCATCCATTTGAATCATAGTCTGCCACAAAACCAAGTGCATTGGTATGAAGTATATAGGATCCAGTTACTGGATTATATGTAGTTGCAAAACCTGGATTATTATTTGGATGATACCCAACAGGTGCATCTTCAGGAGTACCGTAAGCGCCATTGTTTGCGATACCAATCTCTAAACGATTTTGCTGAAGAAACCCACAACCATTCACTAATTGAGCAGAAACTTGAACAGAAACTAAACTTAAGACTAGAAATGAAATGTATGATATTAAAATTTTCATATAAGTAGATAATTATAAAACTGAATTAATAATTTATATTGATGCTTTTTCGAATTCAATAACATGAATAAGATCCTTATTTTCGTTATAGACCGAAATTGTAATTTTCCCATTTCTGAAGGACGAAATATCTAAGTCTTTGGCGAAACGGTAATAAGGTGTTTCTTCACGAACTTTTAAATCATGTTTATTGGAAGCATCAGAAATAATATAATAAAGATTGATTTGCTTGGCACAATTTACTGAGAATCGGATTTTATTCTCTTCATTCTTACCAATGAAATAGGTAATAAGATCAGTTTCAATCATTTTTTGCGCTGAAGAACTGAATTCTTTCAAACGAAAATGTCCGCCAACCGTATTTATCGATGATAATTGGTTACTACCTTGAACAATTGTTGAATTTGTTTCTGAATAGCCCAAAGGTTTAATTATGAACTTGTTTTGTGAGTAACCAACCAATGTTGCGACTAGAAGAAGTAGGGTGAAGTATGTTTGTTTCATATATTTCTTTAAAAACTTGTAAAAAACTGAATAAAGGTAGCAATTTTAAGATAATCTCCAAAATAATCACCCATTCTTGATTCAAGACGAAACTTAAAAAGCAATGGTTTGTCCAAATCTGAAATAAATGATAGATAATGATAAACCAAGGAATTTAGGATATCATTTAAAAATAATGAATCCTCAATGGAAGCTTATGCGATTTATATTTTCAAAAGGCCTTCTAAATGATGATTAGCAATACCAAAAAAATCTTTCGCTAATTTAATTTTTGAAAGTAGTTCAATTTTGTTGACTAGTATATTCGATTTTAGTTTCTCAGCCACTATCATAATATTTTTAGGTGTATTGGCCTCCGAAACAAATTCAAACACCTTAGTCTTATATCCCGCATATTCTAAAATAAGTGCTCTAAGACTATCAGTAATCATAGCCGCTTCACGTTCAAGAAAAATTCCATGACGTAAAATAAAATCAAGTTCATTCTCTTTTTTCCCTAATTCAATTTGCTTTCGTATTTGTTTATGACAACAGGGAGCTACCACAATAAGTTCAGCCTCTGCTTGAATACCTTTAAAAATGGCATCGTCTGTAGCCGTGTCACAAGCATGTAAGGCAATCATAATATTCATTTCTTTAGCATCGAAATCTTGAATGCTACCTTGCACAAAATGCAAACCGTTGAATTTATTTTTTATTGCTACCTCGTTGCAAAGCGTTACCATATCCTCTTTAAATTCTACACCTGTAACACGCAAACCTTTTACTTGTGTTTGTAAAAGATAATCATATAAGGCGAAAGTAAGATAACCCTTACCTGAACCCATATCAACCACATTCAATATGCTATCCTTTGGTAACTGATCTAGCATTACCCTCATCAACTCTATATAATGATTGATCTGTTTAAATTTTTCTTGTGCATGTTTATATACCTGACCATCAGAATTGGTAATTCCTAAATCGTGAAGATAAGATTTTGAATTGGCTTCAATATGCCGCTTCTTGTTTCTATCATGCGTTTGAGGTGGTAATTCATGATGCGAAGCTTTCATCTCACGTATCAGAATTTTATTATCCTTTCCACGTTCAAGTTGGCAATCAAACTCAATTGTAAATAAATTAGCAACCCTAAAACCATCACTTAGATATTGGTGTAATATTGCGTTGCTTTCTTCAATAGAATAATTTTTGACAATATCCCGTGTTTTAAAACGGTAAGTAAAACTAAATTTCACCTTCCCTTTGATTTGAATTTTTTGAATGTAGATATTCTTCAAATCCAATTCTCGACCTTTATAATTACCTAATGATAGTTTCACAAAACTATTGTTCGCAGCACTTTCATTGAACAAGTGTATAAATTGAGAGATTGAAGGTTGTTGCGTCATAAGGAATCGCGAATTTACATCATTCTTCATCGCTTTTAATCGAATTGATGAAATTTGCTCATTTACTTTTAATTCTTACACGCTAAAATTTCATACTAATTTACTGAAGGAAACAAACAATTATGGCATCGAAAAAATAAAATTTAAGCTTGAAGTTTCACAATCTATCAGATTCTATTACTTTTACCTCATGCATTCGTTTCAAGAATTTCTATCAGAATTTGAAATTTACTTTTCAAACCACCGTTTCCCCGAGTTCCCTTCAACTTTGTATGAACCTTGTTCTTATTTACTCAATATGGGTGGCAAACGTATTCGACCTGTTTTATGCCTAATGAGTCATGAACTTTTTGCTGAGGTAGACGAAAATGCCATGAATACAGCTATGGCTATTGAACTCTTTCACAATTTTACCCTCATGCATGACGATATTATGGATAATGCACCTTTGAGGAGAGGAAAAACGACCGTACATGAAAAATATAGTTTAGCTACAGGTATACTTTCTGGCGATGTGATGAATATTTATGCCTACGAACATCTAAATAAAATTAATTCTGAACATATCCATTCAGTTATTCAGTTGTTTAATAAAACTGCCATCGAAATTTGTGAGGGACAACAACTTGATATGGACTATGAAAAGCAGCCATTTGTAACTATGGATGAATATCTTCATATGATTACGCTTAAGACCTCTGTTTTATTAGGAGCCTCCATGAAACTAGGTGCAATGTTAGGTGGCGCCACAGAAGGTTGTTCAAAACTTTTATTCAATTTTGGACAATCACTTGGTATTGCTTTTCAATTAATGGATGATTATTTAGACGCGTTTGGAAATCCAACTAAAACCGGCAAACAAATTGGTGGCGATATTATAAGCAATAAAAAAACTTTTTTACTTACCAAAGCGTATGAACAATCAGATGAGGTTGAACAAAAAAAGATACAATCCATTTTGGATAGTGACCAATCAGTGAAGGTAAAAGAAATGCTTGCCTATTACGAACAGAAAAATATTAAAGAATTCACACGACAAGAAATCAAGAAACACTCGAACCTTGCATTTGAATTTTTAGAAAAAGCGCCGATTGTTTCAAAAAGAAAAGTTCATTTACAGGCTTTAGCTGAAATTTTATTAAATAGAGAATATTAGAAGAAGATTCTTCAAGAAAATTGAATCATTTAGATGATCGTTTTTTTTATATTACTATTTGAACATATCATCCCTACTCTTTTTTTTCTGGACAACCATTATCAAATGGTGAATTCGATTCTATTCCTATTTCATTCGGACAGGCATCTAATTCATTTTGAATACCATCACCATCAGAATCTCTTTCTGTAATTAAAATTTTTCGCTCAGGTTCTGTTATGATTGGAACACGATTTAGACGTTGAGCTTCGGCTGATATCGAACCCAACTTAATAAAATCGCTAATATCAACCCTTTGCATCTTTACTTTGTATTCAGTAAAAACACCATCAATCAAACGCAAAAAAGAAACCATAGCAACACGTGGCTCATCAATTAATAATCGATCCATCACTTGATTCACCGCATTGGGTTTTCTACCATCTATCCTCATGCCATCAACTTCTACAATAAAATCGCCTGATTCAACATCAGCTTTAAATGCCGGACTATTTGGATAAACGAATTGCACTTTTGCGGCATAACCTGATTTACCATCTGCAAAAATAGAATCAACAATTAGTGTCACACCGATTCCAAATATCCTTTGTTTCACATTTTGTATTATTTTCTTCCTTTCAATAACATAGGTCATTCTTTTGGTTGATTTATGTGCCTCAGATCGTTCAATTTCGAGACCCACTGTTGAATTTTCAAGACCTGTCATCAGGGCATTTACTTTTTCAATATCCGATTTATCACCATTGGATATAATGCCATTAAATGCAATTAATTTATCATTTGCTTTTATTTCGGTGAGTGAAGCAGGTGAATTTGGAATGACCTCTTTCACCAATATCGAATAAATTGTTTGATCACCCACCTTTACTGAATCTTGATAAAAAATAAGTCCGGTAGACGAAACAGCTTCATTGCTATTTTGTGCATTCAATCTGATTGCTCCTGCGTAATCAAGCGCGAGTAATAGCAATAAAAACTTAAAGTCTATTTTCCACCTTGAGGTCAATTTTTTTTTAAATTCTATAAACATGAATAAATCGTTCTTGGTGAAAATTATCTTTGGTGTGTATTTTGTACAGACGATGCTGCAAGAGCATGAATTGATTCTAATTTACTATTTAAACCTACTAGTTCACTTTTAATATCATTCAATAAATCATGATCATGACTAGATTGATTTTTATTTGAAGAGGTTCCAAATTTTTCTTGTATTACTTTTTCACGTTGCAATAAAATTTCAGATTTAAACTTCTCTGCATCAATAACACCAATCATACTCATCATATTATTATTGCTATGTGTGCCGCCTCCACCGGCAGTTTCAACTTTTATCATAGTTAATCCAAACGATCTTAAAAGTGGACCTCCAATAAATGACAAATCTTGAATATTGTCTAATGGAATCGTTTTTTCAATATGAAGGATGATGCCTTTTGAAAATTTCAAATTTTTATTGGTCAGTTGACAGGTTAACGTTTTATAAAATTTGGCACTCAACCATTGTCCTAAACCGAGTAGCCAAAAAGGAACCAGAATGATGCCAATAATACTTGTGATCAAATAAAATAAAACTACAAAATAGATATAAGTTTTTACTTTCGGATTGAAAGAAGCATTGTGTAAAATAATTTCTTGCGCAATTGACATCTCCCAAAGATAGATTAAAACATATAAAAGTGCTATTCAGCATTTAATATTTACGATATCGTTTTTTTAAATAATCAAACTTGAAACAACAAAAAATTCATACCTAAATGTTTAGAGTGACTCAATGACAACTTTACTTTCATTTAAAATATCAGATTATCAAACAGGTTTTTATATCCATTCTATCCTAATACTGTTGATTCAATAATTTCATTCATCTTAATTTCTTAGTTCCAATATTTAATTCACTTAAATCAGTTTACAAAAATTCATCCAAAATAAAATGAATTTTAAGTCACAATAAATGCTAACATCTAAATGTGAATATCTCTTTTAGTTCAATTGCAATAGGCTTTTAACTTTGTGTAAATTTCCCTCATTTAATGGCCGATTTTACACAGAATAGAAATGTATTCATTAAGATTCTTTTTGTTGCTATACCCGTGATCATTATCATTCGACTTTTGTTTTTACAAGTGTTTGATATTGGTGGTTATAAACAATCTGCAATTGGTCAAGCCATTTATATCAAAAAAATATATCCTCCTCGTGGAATTATTTATGATAGAAAAAATAAGGTATTAATGAACAATAGTATCGTGTACGATTTAGTTGTGGATCCTAAAAAAATTACTGCAGACTTTGATACGCTCTTTTTATGTAAGTTGATTAATGTACCTATTGAAGATTTTAGAATTCAACTTAAAAAAGTAATTACTAAAAATGGATGGAATAAAACCTCTAGCCTGTACAGAAATCTATCACCAGTTTCAGTTGCACGACTTCAGGAAAACCTCTATGATTTTACAGGAATAGAACTTGTTGAACATGCTGAACGTAATTATACCTATGAATGCGGTGGCACCATTTTAGGGTATATCAATGAAGTGAGCGAAAACCAACTTAGAAATGAAAAGTACGCAAACTATGAAAAGGGCGATTATATTGGCATCAATGGGTTAGAAAATTTTTATGAAGATGTGCTAAAAGGCAAACCCGGTGTTCAATATTTACTTCGTGATGTAAAACAGCGCATTCAAGGTAGATATAAAGAAGGTACACTTGACTCAGTTGCAACACCTGGAAAATCTTTGGAACTTTATTTAGATGGCGATTTACAAAAATTAACCGAAACCATGATGGCTAATAAATTAGGAAGTGCCATTGCCATTGACCCACAAACTGGTGGTATATTGGCTTTCGCGAGTGGGCCATCCTTTGACCCTACCCTATTAACAGGTCCAAATAAAGGCTCAAACCTTGGCAAAATGTTGAATGACGCAACCAAACCACTTTTTATTAGACCTATTCAAGCGAAATACCCTCCAGGATCTACATTCAAACCATTAACCGCTTTGGTTGCACTCGATGAAGGAGTTATTACGCCAGATTTCGGTTATGCATGTGGAGGTGGTTATTATGCTTGCGGAAGAAGAATCGGATGTACTCACTCAGGCGGTGGGCATGCTCGTAATCTGGCTTATGCCATTGCCAATTCATGTAATTCGTATTTCTGTCATGTTTTCAGACTTGCCATCGATTCGAAAAAATATCCTAATGTCCATGTTGGTTTGCAAAAATGGCATCAGTATATGAATGATTTTGGTTTAGGTCATCCAATTGGAATTGATATTCCACATGAAAATAGTGGTCATATCCCTGATTCAAATTATTTTAATAGGGTTTATAAAGGAAATTGGAATTCGTGTAATATGTCTATCATTGGTATGGGCCAAGGTGAGGTTGAACTAACCCCTTTACAATTAACGAATGCCATGTGTATTATTGCAAATAGAGGCTCCTATTTTATACCCCATTTTGTAAAATCAATTAATGGTGATTCAAATCATGTGGCCTTGAAAAAGTATAAAGAAAGAAAAGTGGTTGCTCGAATTGCCGACTCATCATTCGAATATGTCATTGGTGGAATGCAAGCGGTTGTTGACCAAGGTACGGGTAAAATTGCTCGTATTCCAGATGTAACGGTTTGTGCTAAAACAGGTACGGTTCAAAACGAACGAATGGTGATGGGGAAAAAAGTAAAACTTCAAAACCATTCCATGTTTGTTGCTTTTGCACCACGACATAATCCCAAAATAGCGGTTGCGGTATGTATCGAAAATGCTGGCTATGGTGCAACTTGGGCAGGTCCGATTGCAAGTTTAATGATTGAACAATATTTAAAAGATACGATTTCGAAAAAGCGCCAATTCCTGGTGAAGCGAATGCAGGATGCCAAAATCATTCCTAACTATACTTATATACTTGACTCTCTTGATAAGCAAATTGCGAAAGAAAAACTTGCACTCAAAAACATGTCAAAGGATAGTTTAAAACGAATCAATATGGCTAAAGATAGTATTCAACGTAAAAAAGATTCCGTGATGGGTGCCTATCTTTTCAGAAAATTTTATATCAAGTAAAATCGATACAATTTATCGAAGCATTTAAAAATATGAGCTTTAAAGAAAAATCATTTATTGAACGTATAGATTGGCAGATGGTGTTTTTCTATCTTGTTTTATCTATTATAGGTATACTTTGTATTTACTCAGTAGAACATAGAAGTGATGACATTAGTTTTTTTATGATGAAGAAGAACTATATGAAACAAATTACTTTCTTTGGAATTTCATTGGTTGTGGCTGCGATTATTATTTTACTTGATAGTAAAATCTTTACTTCCATTCCATTTCTTGGTTATGTAATAGGTTTTATATTACTATTATTAGCACTTACTCCATTAGGTAAAGGAGTTAAAGGATCGCATTCGTGGCTAAATTTAGGATTTGCTACCTTTCAACCTGGAGAGTTGATGAAGCTTTTCACTGCCTTGTCACTTGCAAAATATTTATCATTGCAAAACACAAATTTTGCAACTTTAAATCATCGTTTGTTTGCTGCTGCTTTAGCTATTTTACCAGCACTTATCATCATCCTTCAAAATGAAACTGGATTGGCTTTGGTTTATTTCTCTTTTTTTCTAGCGATGTATCGTGAAGGTTTGCCCAATATAGTTTTGGTCATTGGCTTCTCCATCTTTGGATTAACATTGGCTACGCTACTCATTCCTAAAAATATTTTATTTGTCATTCTATCGGTTCTCGCTGTTGTGGTACTTTATTCTGAACGTAAACAATTACGTCGTAATAAAGAATTACTTTTTATAGTTGCTGGAATTTGGTTTGTAGGTGTTTTATTTTCACAGGTTTTGGTACCAATGACATTTAAAAATGTTTTAAAAGGATACCAAGTACAACGTATTTATACCATGATAGGGCAGGATGTGCCTGATGAATATACAAGAGATGGTGTTGATAATAAAAAACAAAATGCCTCCGAGTATAATGTAGGTCAGTCTAAAATTGCCATTGCAGCCGGTGGTGTTTTTGGAAAAGGATTTTTAAATGGCACTCAAACACAATATAATTGGGTGCCTGAACAACGAACCGATTTTATATTTTGCACCATCGGCGAACAATTTGGTTTTGTTGGTAGCACAATACTTGTACTCATCTTTATGTTTATGCTGCTTCGTATTGTAACGATTGCAGAAAGACAACGTTCGCAATTTTCGAGGGTTTATGCGTATTGTGTTGCAGGTATTTTATTTTTTCATCTTGCTATTAATATCGGCATGACCGTTGGCTTAGCACCCGTTATCGGTATCCCACTCCCATTAATCAGTTATGGAGGAACCTCACTTCTTATTTTCACCTGTTTGATATTTATTTTAATTCGCCTTGATGCTGATAGACAAATGGTATTAAGATAAATAAAATCAAATAACTTATAAAAATTATTCAATGAGTATAAAAATCATTCCTTTGTCAGAAGGTGTATTCACAATTGGACACGACAAAATTTTTCAACCTTTTGATGAAACAAGAGATGATTTAAATAGTAGACCAATAGGGTCCTTACTTGTTGAAATTCAACCTTTTTTAATTCAAACTAAAGGTAAAAACATTCTATTCGATACTGGGTTAGGTTTTACGTTACCAAATGGCGAATTGCAACTTCATCATAATCTTCGAAATCATGGTTTTGAACCAGCAGATATTCATATGGTTATCCTTTCACATCTACATAAGGATCATGCTGGTGGTATTTTACATGAAAATAAATTAGGTGTAAAGGAACTCTGTTTTCCGAATGCAACTTATTATGTAAGTAAAAAAGAATTTGACTATGCTATTCAAACTGGATTTCCATCTTACACAATTGAAGATTTTGATATTTTAAAAAATTCAAATCAGGTTGAATGGCTTGATGATAAAGGTATCATTCATCCATCCATTTCATATGAGAAAGATGGAGGTCATTGCCCGTTTCATACTTCTTTTTTAGTTCAAAGCGATTCAGAACATGTCTTTTTTGGAGGAGATGTGGCACCGCAACTTAAGCAACTTAAAACCAGATACATTGCAAAATACGATTATGATGGGCGGTTAACTATGGAGTTAAGACAAGCTTATGCAAAACGGGCAGAATTGGAACATTGGACCTTCCTCTTCTATCATGATGTCAAAATCCCTTATTCAAAACTATAAAATCAGAATCTATTGACGGAGTCTAGCGACTTCTTCTTTGATTGATTGGCTCCGTTTCAGTCGTTGGCGTACGACGAGGCTGAGGTTGCATTCTTTGTTCCTGTTGTGTTTCTTGTGAACGTGCAGGCGACATTCTAGGTCTGTTTTGAAAACGTTGATTTGGGTTTTCTTGCATACGTTGTTGCCTATTTTCCATTCTATTCATTCGTTTAATCAGCATTCGATGAAACTCTTTTTCAGATTGATAAAGTTGTGATAATTGCTCATTCGAAATAACTTTTAAAAACAGAACACTGTATTTTCGTTTGATATCAATCGCCTTCTGTTCTCTATCTAGTATTTCTTCTGGATCACGGTTATCATTTGATCTCTTGCTTTCTTGAATCACCTGTTTCATCTCATCGTCATACTGATTATAAATCGGCCAAAATCTTTCTGCCGTCTTTGAGTCTAAATTTAGTTTTTCAGCTAAATAAGCTACCTTAATACTTTCTACTTTATCGCCTTTATTTTGGGCAAATGATGACATCGAAAGGAAACACAGTATAAGAAAATTTATGATAATTTGTTTTTTGTTCATTTGTATTTGATATTTCTAAAGGGCGTAATTTAATATTTCTTCGTCAGTAATTTGATTTAAAGCATCCTCTAAAACTTCAGTCTCAAATTGTTTTAAATCTAATTTAGTTTCATCAATTGTTTCAAGAGCAAGACTTGCATCCATTTCCGATTGATGAGAAACAATATATTGACTGATTTCATTATCAGAAACCTTAGCGAGTTCATTTTCAATGATATAATTCGTACTTGATGTATTTGATGTTAAAACTAATCCTTTAAATGCTAATCCCATAAATAAAAGAATAGTTGCAGCCAATGAAAGTTTGACAATCAATTTTCGAGAGAGGGTCATTAAAGGTTGAGTTGATTTTAAATCCAATTTTGAAACAATTTGGCTCGGCAATTCTTCAAAATAATGACTCGGAATTTCATAAGGCATTAATTTAGGCAATGAATCAATAAAATCGGGACTTGATTGTTGCTGAATAACCTTTGAAAGTTTATCGCCTAAATCTGTAAAATAACCTGAGGGTGTTTCGAAAGGCATTGTTCTAGGTAGACCTTCTAAAAAATCATCTTGCTTAATACGCGAAAGCAATTCACTTGAAAATGATTCAAAATAACCTTCAGGAATTTTCATCTTTGGCATTGAACTTACGGGTAATTGGATGTCCATTTCGTTCAATTCATTCAAAATATTATTATTATTTTCCATTTTCGTGGCTCTGACTTTTCTACTTGCTGATGGTTTAATTTTCTCTTAATATAAATTCTTCAACTTTTTTTGATGCATGATGATAAGAAGCTTTTAATGACCCAACCGATGTATCTAGCACCTCTGACATCTTTTCGTAGGGCATTTCATCATAATAACGTAATGTAAAAACGGCACGTTGTTTTTCTGGCAAGGATTGAATCGCCAATTGTAATTTCCATTCTAATTTATTGATATCAAATCCTTTCTCTGCTCTTACACGATTGCTCATACCAGTTTCTTCATCTGAAATTGAAACTGATCTTTTTTTCTTTAATTTTTCTAGATACGTGAGACTTTCATTCGTTCCTATTCTGTATAACCAAGTGTAAAGACCTGATTCTTGTCTAAAATTACTCAAACTTTTCCATGCCTTAATAAATACATTTTGTAAAACATCGTTGGTATCTTCATGATGAATTACAAATCGCCTAATATGCCAATAAAGTCTTTCTTGATATTTCTTCACCAAAATCGTGAAAGCCTTTTCCTTACTTAGTTCATCTTTAAATAGTTCAAAGATTTCTTCATCACTTAGTTGTTCTGATACTTCGATTAAGGTAGTAGACATTCAAAAATTTTGGGCATTGACGCAAATTTACAAACAAAGTTTAAACAAGTTTCAAAATTAATATGAATACTCAAATTGGGTATTCTAAAATGATGTAGGTTTGCAATGTTTTATGAGTCGAAATCTACTATTTCCTGAACATACACATTCTTTATTTTTAACATTTGTACTTTGCATTGGGCTAAATGCTTGCAATATAGGTACAGATGAAGGAACAAAAAAGAAACGAGTTACTGCAATAAAAACCTCTTCCATGGAAATGGAGCAAGTTGTTAGTTTCTTAACACAAACCTTTGATAGTACGGCAAGTGAAATCCTAGTGGTTGAAGGTGATACGATTCAAGATTTTCAAGACTATCGAAAAGCTTATCAATTAAATAAATTTCAACCCTTTTGGCTAAATGAAGAAGGCATAACTGATAATGTATCAGACTATATAAAGGTTCTAAATGAAATTCGATATGATGGCCTTCTGTCTGAAGATTACTATTTGAGTAAAATAAAATCCGGCATTACTACCTTTACAAACAATACTGCAAATACAGAGTCAATTCAAGCATTTGAACTTTTGTTGACCACATCCTTTTACAAATTATCGAAGGATATACTCATTGGAAAAGACACTTCTTTAATCAATAAAAAAGATTGGAAGAATAAAAATGATAGTCTATTAGATTTTGCACAAATTCTTTATAAGTCAATTGAGAATAATAATATAAAAGAGGCAGTTGATTTGATGCGCCCCAATCATCCATATTATAAGGCATTTAAAAGAGAATATATTCGTTTAGATAGTTTAAAATCTATGTCCGCATGGACAAAAATTGAGATGCCACACGATAGTTTAGCGATCGGAACAACCAATATCAACATTCCTTCCCTACGCAAAAGGCTATTTTCAGAAATTCACTTACCGCTTGATACGCTTTCAAGTGAATGGAATCAAGATTTAATTTCTAGCATTAAAAAATATCAATATCAAAATCAACTAAAAGTTACAGGCAAATTAGATACGACCACCCTTCATAAATTAAATGGGAAAATTGAAGACAAATTAAAAACCTTGGCCTTAAATATGGAGCGTTTAAGATGGTTAAAACATGATTTTCCTCAGCCCTATATTTGGGTAGATGTTCCTAAGATGGAGCTCAACTATGTTGAAAACGATTCAACCAAATTTAATATGAGGGTTGTAGTTGGCAGACCTGGAAGAGCAACCACCATGTTAGATGCAAAACTTGAGAACATTGTATTGAGCCCGCCATGGACTGTTCCGCCAACAATCATGAAAGAAGAAGTTGTTCCAGGAATAGCTCGACGAGGTGGATCTTATTTAGCACGTCGAGGACTCAAAGCATATGACAGACGTGGGAGGGTAGTGAATGCTTCAGCAATTAATTCAAAAAACTATCGCAAATTTAGTATTGGTCAAGCACCAGGTTATAGAAGTTCATTGGGTGAAGTTAAATTTAATTTACCCAACCCATGGTCAATTTATTTACATGATACACCTCATCGCGAAGACTTTGTTAAATCATACCGAGCCTTTAGTTCTGGATGTATTCGTGTACATCACCCCAAAGAGTTTGCTGCATTTTTACTGAGAGACACAACCAATTACTCACTTAGTAAAATTGATTCGATTTGCAAAATGCGTAAAACTATTTTTGTACCCATGAAAAGAAAAGTTGAGGTACATATCGTGTATCTTACCAATGCGCTCGATAGTGTTGGTAACGTAATGTATTTAAAGGATATTTATAAATGGGATAAATCATAATCGATTTTATTCCGCAATAATTACATTATTCATTTTAGTTTCTTATTCCTCAATGGTCAGTATTAAAAATTCTTTTCCTAAAGGTTGTTGATATTGTAATAATATTTCAAACATATTTCGACCAAAGATTTTATAGATTGATAAGAAATTGTCATACCGTTCTTGGAGATTGCCATTCGGAGAAATATGATCTTTTATTGTTTCGATTCTATCAAATGTTAGAGATTCTTTTTTCTTCAAATGAGCCTTAAACTTTTGCTTCAATCTAAGTTCAATACGACCCATTTTTGTAATATGCGCTTCAGTACTTTGACCTAATGAAGCCGAAACTTGGTTGCCTAAATTTTTAATTTCATTGAAATGATTTGCAATTTGATTCAAGCTTAGTTCTAATGATTTCATTTCATCACTTTCTTGTATAAACAATTTAAATATCTCCTCTTTTGATAAAAAAAGTGAAGCAAAATCCAGGTTCATTTTTTTTATATTACTTAACGTTTTTGAAGTAATCCATTGAACCGAGTTTCTAAGAAATAAAATTGGATAAGTAATATGATAATGCTCAAATAAATTTTTCAATTCAATCCAATAAGCTAATTCACCGCCTCCGCCAACAAATGCAACGTTAGGTAATATTGTTTCCTGATATAATGGTCTTAAAATTACATTGGGTGAAAAATTTTGAGGCGAATTTTGAATCTCATGCTCAATTTCACTTTTATCAAATCTAATATCTGTATTCACAACTTGCCACTGCTCTCCATCTTGCTCAATGCGTTCACGCAAATTATCTTTTAAATAAAACAAATTAATAGATCGAGGATTTGCTTGTACTTTATAATTTAAAGAAATTTGATTGGTTGTATGAGTAACAATCGGGTTCGAAACTTGATTTAAAATCTCATTGCGAAAAACATTAATCATTGATTTTTTTAGTAAATGATCATCGCCATCTACCACCAATAATCCATAAGAACCAAAAAGTGAATTTACAATGATACGTGTTGCCTGAGCTAAAGTATTGATACCATTGTATGCCGACTCCAAAATTTGAATTAAATAGTGTTCATCAACATTTTCATCATTGAGTGTTTTTTTTATTTCAATAACTATATCTGCGAGTTCCTTTGTATGCATTCGTCCACATGCACCCGTTTGATTTGTAGACCAGTGAAAAGTTTGTTTGTTATAATGAAATACACCAATCTCATCAATATCATTGTCTTCACTTCCCATATAATAAATTGGCACAAAATAATAATTTGGAAATTGCAGTCTGCATTCATTTGCTAAACGAATAGCATGTATAATTTTATAGACAAAATATAAATAACCAGTAAATATATTCGGTTGATGAGCTGTACAAATTGTAAATGTATTTGAGTCTGCTAAAAGTTTTAAATTCTTATCTACTTCATCACAAATTAAAACGTCTTTATATTGTGTGTTCAAAGCCTCACAAAGTTGCAGTCGATAAGTATAATTCTCTTTTTTGTCAATAATTTGATTGGCAATATTTTCAATTGTAGGAAACTTATTAATAAAGGGTTCTAACTTGTCGGAATTATTCAAATAATCAATTACTAAATTAGAAAAACTATTGGTATTTCTATAGGGGATATGTGTTGCTTGTATTTTCATTTATAAAATATTACCATCTTTCATTCTTAATGTACGATCAGATAGTGTAGCTAATTCTTCATTATGTGTTACTAAAATAAAAGTTTGTTTAAATCGAATTCTTAGGTTGTTAATCATATTAAAAATTTCAGCTGAATTTTGACTATCTAAATTTCCTGTTGGCTCATCGGCTAAAACAATTGACGGATTGTTGATTAGTGCTCGAGCAATTGCAACACGTTGTTGCTCTCCACCACTCAATTCGTTTGGCTTATGATGTATGCGGTCATGTAAATGAAGAAGTTCTAATAATTCACTCGCCTTTGCAATTGCCTCTTTTTTTGAATTCCCTGCAATCCATGAAGGTATACAAACATTTTCGAGCGCAGTAAATTCAGGTAATAAATGATGGAATTGAAATACAAAGCCAATCGATTGATTTCTAAAATCAGCTATTTTCTTTGACGACAAATTAAATACATCAATATCATTCATAATTAAACTACCTGAATCGGGTCTTTCTAATGTACCCAAAATATGAAGTAATGTAGTTTTGCCAGCCCCTGAAGAACCAACAATACTAACGATTTCAGACTGTTGAATGGACAAATTGACATTTCTTAAAATCTGCAAATTACCATAACTTTTATTGATGTTTTTTGTGGATAACATATTGCAAACTTAAAGATTTGGAAGTTATAAATTTAATCTTACATTTGCGAAAATTATAAAAACCTTTTTAAAATACTAATATATGTTTTGGAGTTTAGAATTAGCATCACATCTTGAAGAAGCCCCTTGGCCTGCTACAAAAGACGAATTGATTGACTACGCCATACGATCGGGTTCACCTATTGAAGTAATTGAGAATTTGCAAGAATTAGATGACGAAGGTGAAGGTTATGAAGGTATTGAAGATATCTGGCCTGACTATCCAACACAAGAAGACTTCTTCTTCAATGAGGATGAGTATTAAGAAATTGTAAATATTTTATTACTGAAATTATTTTAACATGAAAGTGCTGAGGCACTTTTTTTGTTTTTAAACCTTTCCAATTCAATTGAGTCTAGTGGGCCTTAAAAAAAATAAAATGAAAATCGCCCAATTTTTTAGTTTAGTACTTGCTTCTCTTTTTGTTTCTAATTTAGGTTATGCGCAAATGAATAAGAGGCTTTATCGAAAAGATCAGATAATTGTATCAACAAATCAAATTCTTGAACAATCCAATCCTTTGAGCAATTCAATGCATGCACGAGTTGATAAAAAAGAAGATTTAGTTGAAAATAAAAACAGTAATACAAAGGCTAATTTGCAAAAAAGAAAATATAGTCAGAGTCAAAAATTTATCTCAAGAAATAATATATCGAGTGTTCAACCTAAATACAGACGCGACAAAGTAAAATCGAACTAGTACAAATCAGACACTAAATCTTCTCAATAATTTCTAGATTTCGTTTGATCATATTTTCAATCGCCGATTTTGCATCCTTGGTAAATGTTTTTGAAATTCGATTGGCCACAATGGTATTGAGTGCAAGACATTGATGACCAAAGACACGACCTAAGCCAAAAATTGCGGAAGTTTCCATTTCAAAATTAGTTATTCGATGATTATCAAATTGAAATGATGAAAGTTGATTAACTAGTTCTGGAAATTGTAGTGAAGCTCGCACAACCCTGCCCTGGGGTGCATAAAAGCCAGGACAAGTGACTGTAATTCCTTTATGATAACCATCATTAAAATAAGAAAGTAAATCTTTTGATCCTTCAACGGCATAGGGCACAATTTTTTTATTTTGTAATGATGTATGTTCGATAAAGGCATCGCATAAATCGTTTTCAAATTTTGAATTTTCGAGTTGATAATAATGTAATACATTATCTAAGCCAATGCCGTGACTGGATGCCACCAAACTATCAATAGGAATATCATCTTGCAAACTACCAGAAGTTCCAAAACGAATAATTGATAATTGGGTATGCATATCCTTAATCTGACGGGTATTAAAATCAATATTTACACAAGCATCCAATTCATTCATTACGATATCAATATTATCGGGCCCGATACCACTTGACATGACTGTCAATCTCTTTTTTCCAATATAACCTGTATGTGTAACAAATTCGCGATGTTGGGTTTGAAATTCTAACTTGTCGAAATATTTCGAAACTTCCTTCACTCGATCAGGATCACCAACAGTAATAACAGTTGAAGCTAAATTCTCTGGACGCAAGTTAATATGATACACTTGACCACCCGGACTAAGTATTAATTCTGATTCATCAATTCGTCGCATAAGTTTTTTTTACAAACTTAAAAGATAATTCCGAGAAAATGATATTCAACAAATTTGCTAATTATAGAATTAATGTTACATTTGCACCCACGGTCTTGTAGCCGAGTGGCTAGGCAAAGCTCTGCAAAAGCTTCTACACCGGTTCGAATCCGGTCGAGACCTCACAAAAAAACTGCTTTTTTAAAAAGCAGTTTTTTTATTTTCTGATAAAATCTAATCTCATACCACTTATTTTCTACATTAAATAGATCGATGGCAAAACTATAAGTATCTTTCTTCAATTACTTTCATATGATGTAATTCATGCCCAACTAATATATGAGCAATGGCTCTTACACTTAAGGGATGATCATTTGCAGTGCCAATATTACTTAAGACAGAAGGATCGAAACTGCGAAACATTGACATTGTGCAATTTCTAACTTGATCAAATTCATCTAATAATGAGTCAATATCTCTGTCATTAGCAAAACTATTATCGGCGTAATCGTTTTCTTCAAAACTTGGCAAGTTCGTTTTTTCGCCCCTTGCAATACACAATGCACGAAAACAGAAAATACGTTCGCAATCAATAAGATGCTGAATAATTTCTTTAATTGTCCATTTGCCTTCGGCATATCGGAATTCAAGTTTCTTTTTAGGTATTGATAAAATTAAGGATTCGGTATCCATCATATTATCTTCAAGACATTCCGACACATCGGCGCCTGAAGGAACCAAATCAATATAGGTTGAAAAATATGGGTTATACTCAGTGGTAAGTGGTTTAGGTATCATAATATAATTTTAAATATTTAGTAAGTAACTATTTGCAAGTGTTATACTCTTCCATAATACGAAAAAAAACGCTTGCATTTTTAGAATCGAGATCTAGGAATGAAATTTTATAGCCTTCTTCTTTCTCCTTAATTTTTTTTGATAGTTCAGGACAATCAGACACGCTTTTACTCATGCTTTTATGAAATGGCACAAATGACACTGCACCCACTTGGGTTGCAATATCATCCCCTTTAATTTTCATAAAAAATCCTTTGTTCAGCTTTTTAGGTTGCGTAGCATCTGTGGCACTTGTTGAACCAATCCAAAGGCGATAGAGCTTCATTTTATCATCTAAATTACTATTCAATACTTGAACAAAAATATCATAGGCATTCCCTTCATATTTTACTTCAAGTGGATAGAACACCAAATCACCAATTTGAAAATATTCTACTTTACTAGGATAATAATCATCTGGGCTCATGCGATTTTCAGGAAAATGTTGCACACGCCCTTGTGATGCTAAACTCGTTGTTATACTAAAATATAATCGACCATCCACCAAGGTACCGTCTTTAAGTTTAATTGTTCCAAGTCCTTCAATTGCAAAATTTCCTCTTGAATCTTGCTTCACGGCATCATCAATCATTTGCATTTTTTCTTTTGGCGATTGCGCCAATACAGGTTCACTAAATATTGTAAACAGCAGGCATAATCTTATAATAGATAAATAATTTTTCATGGGCCAAAAGTAATTATATTTGACCGCTTAAATCAAAAATATGTTTAAATCATTCTTCTCATTTGTCATTTTATTTATTAGCATTCAAACTTCAATTGCGCAAGAAATTGAATATAGTAAAAAGAAAAATAAATTTCTTGTTGGAGAAACACCAATTGCACAACTAGATTCAAGAAAAGATAATGGATGGGGCTTTACACGTTCTTTCTTTTTACAAGATATGCAAGGAGGGAATATGATTTCATTTTTAAGTAAGTCGTATAAAGATAGTTTGTTTGCCGATTTTCATAATTGGTATGTTGTTGAGATAGCGTCAATGAATTTAAATTTTCAAATTCCGGATATGGCTGAACTCAATAATGAAAAATATATTGTGAAACTTATTTCGGAGAATGAGTTATTAGGTAGCGATGGTAAAATAAAGGAAGAACGATGCAAAGCATTTGCTCAAAAAAATGTGTTTGATTATGCTGCTTCATATGAACGCTTTAATGACAGTTTAAAAAAATTAATTGATATTCCAAAGGTCATTGTTGAACGTAAAAAAAATAGGGTGATTTTTGCTGACCAGTTTGGAAAAATTGGTCAAGGTGATGTGGTAATTGGTCATTGGGATATTGTATCAGTTCCAAGTAATTTATTTGGCAACGTTCCAACAAAATATTTCATCATTAAAAATATCAATGGTGGTATTATTTGTACAGTCAATAATAAAGGGAATATTACAACCTTTGAAAAAAAGCGTTGGGAAACGATGTCGATTCCAGGAGGAAGTACTGATTTAATTCCAAGAAATTTAGAAAAAGATGAAGATTTTGTTGGAAGAATTGCACAATATTTGACCGGGAAAAATTTGTTATAGAATAAATTGCTTTCGATTCTTTTTAATGATCGAAATTAAATTGAAGTTGAAGTTTGTAAAGGCGATGAAAACTAGCCCTGATGGCAATGGAAAGCGTCCGTTGCTTTGAACGGACCTTGGAATGTACAGCAGGACACAAGCTGAACAATGGAATACCGTTTAGCTTCAAAAAAAAAATGGGTGAACATTCAATCTATTCAGTTACACTTCCTATTCTCGAGTCATAGGGTTTTAATATTTTTTACTACTTTCACAAGATGAAAAAAATATTCTTTCTAGTTATTGTTTTATTCACGTTTGTACTTGGATATTCACAAACAAAGTATCCTTTAGATTCGTTACTATTTACAAAATATCAATATCGAAATATTGGACCGTTTAGAGGTGGAAGAGCCAGTGGTGTTTGCGGCGATTATAAGAATAAACAAGTTTTTTATATGGGTGCTACCGGAGGTGGCGTATGGCAAACCAAAGATGGAGGAAGTCATTGGAAAAATATAAGCGATCCTTATTTTGGTGGTAGTATAGGTAGCGTGGAGGTTTGTCCGACCGATCCTTTATTGATTTATGCAGGCACAGGTGAAAATACTTTACGCGGTAATGTAAGTGAAGGCCATGGCATGTGGAAATCTGTAAACGGTGGAAAAACTTGGCAATTTGTTGGACTAAAAGATACACGTCATATCACTAAAATAATATTCCATCCTAAAAATGCTGATATTGTGTATTGTGCTGCCACAGGACATTTATTTGGTGCAAATGATGAACGAGGCGTATTTAAAACAGTTGATGGCGGTAAGAGTTGGCAAAAAATATTATTTATAAATGATGAAGTTGGGGCCATAGATATGGCACTAGATCCAATGAATCCGAATACAATTTATGCAAGCACATGGCGAATTAAACGAACACCCTATAGTTTAGAAAGTGGTGGTGAAGGTAGTGGTTTATGGAAAAGTATAGATGGCGGTGAGAACTGGAAAAACATTTCAAAAAACAAAGGGTTTCCGAAAGACACTTTAGGTATCATAGGCATTAGTATATGTAATTCAAACACTGAAAAATTATATGCGATTGTTGAAAGTAAAACAGGCGGATTATTTATGAGTGAGGATGGTGGCACTTCATGGACAAAACAAAATGATGAGAGTAAAATTCGACAAAGAGCTTGGTATTTCAATAAAATTTTTACGGATCCCAAAAATGAACAAATTGTTTATGTATGTAATGTTGAGTTTTATAAAAGTATAGATGGTGGCAAAAGTTTTTCGCAGATTGGTACACCGCATGGTGATCATCATAATTTATGGATAGACCCTGAGGATGGTCAACGTATGATAATTGCTGATGATGGAGGCGCACAAATAAGTTATGATGGTGGTTCAAATTGGAGCACCTATCAAAATCAACCAACGGCACAATTTTATAGAGTAACAACAGATAATCATTTTCCCTATCGGGTATTAGGTTGTCAACAAGATAATAGTAGTGTGCGCATCTTAAGCAGAACAAATAAAGGAAGTATTGGGGCACAAGATTGGAGTAGTACTGCAGGTTTTGAGAGTGGGCATTTGGCTGTTGATCCTTTAAATGATGATATTGTATATGGCGGAAATTATGGTGGATATCTTTCACGTCTTAACCATAAAACTGGCGAAGACAGAACGGTAAGTGTATACCCGGTGTCGCCGATTGGAGATGGTGCTGACACATTGAAATATAGGTTTCAATGGAATTTTCCTATTCTATTTTCACCGCATAACCCCAAGAAATTATATGCAGCTGCCAATCAATTATTTGTCACTACCAATGAAGGTCAAGAATGGAAAGCCATTTCGCCAGACCTTACAACAAACGACAAAACCAAGCAAGCACCAAGTGGCGGTATCATAACAAAAGACAATACTAGTGTAGAATATTATTGCACCATTTTTGCTGTTGCAGAAAGTGCGGTTGAAAAAGATGTGATTTGGTGTGGTAGTGATGATGGTTTAATACATATCACAAGAGATGGTGGTGAACACTGGAACTTGGTAAATCCAAAAGGTATGCCACAATGGATGATGATTAATTGTATCGAACCATCTCCATTTGATGGTGGTACATGTTATGTGGTAGGCACGCGTTACAAACTGGATGATGAAACACCTTATATTTATAGAACTGAAGATTATGGTAAAACTTGGCATGAAATTACAAATGGTATTCCAGATCATCATTTTACAAGATGTTTACGGGCTGACCCTATAAAGAAAGGTGTTTTATACTGCGGCACAGAACAGGGTATGTATATAAGTTTCAATGATGGTGAACATTGGGAACCCTTTCAACTGAATTTACCTAAAGTGCCTATTACTGATTTAACAATAAAAAATAATGATTTAATTGTGGCTACTCAAGGTCGAAGCTTTTGGATTCTTGATCAATTAAGTTTTATACATCAAATTGATGAAGAAGTTTTAAATAAGAATCTTTTTGTGTTTGATCCAGCTATCTCATATCGAATGAATGGTTACCAAAACAAAACACCGAAGAATGAGGGAATGAATCCACCCAATGGTGTAAAATTAGACTATTGGATTAAAAAAGTTGATGATAGCACCAAAGCGATTATCAGTATTTATGATGATAGAGATACACTTATTCGAACTTATAAAAATAGTAGTAGCGATAAAGATGAAGCATTTGCTATTGAGGCTGGTATGAATACTTTTATATGGAATATGCAAGTAAAAGGGGTTGACAAAATTGATGATATGGTTTTATGGAATGGTAATATTGGATCGTATAAGGTACCTCCAGGAAACTATCGTGCAAAAATTCAAGTTGGAAAAGATTCGATGATAGTGCCGTTTATCATTAAGAAGGATCCGAATTATGAAATATCGAATGATGATTATAAAAAACAATTTGAATTTTTAAATACAGTAAAAGCAAAGTTTGAAGAAACTCAAAAAACAATTAAAGATATTCGACAAGTTAGAAATCAAATTCAAAGCCTAAAAGAAAAAATGGGCGAAGAATATCCAAAAGATTTAGATAGTTTAGGAAAGAAGATTAGCAAGGAAATGACAGAAGTTGAGGAGCATTTATTTCAAACTAAAGCGAAAAGTGGACAAGATGTTTTGAACTACCCTATTCGATTAAATGATAAACTTTCGGGTGTGTTTGATGCTGCCAATCAAAATACGGCACCGACAAAATCGGCAATGGATGCATATAAAGATGTGGCTGAAAAAATTGACATTGAAATTTTAAGTTTCAAAACCATTCTGAATTCTGATGTGAAATTATATAATAGCTTGGTTCGACAAAAAGGAATTGATTTGATTTTGTTGAAGAAATAAATTCGATCATAAATTTAAAAAAGGTCGAATAGGTCTATTCTGTCCAAAATTCAAGAATGTTAATAACCAAAATAATTAAATCGAATTATTTATATTAGCTTATTCATTCAACTAAAACAAATGTTATGGCTCAACAAACACATGCCAATCATGTTCTATTTGACAATTGGTTAAAGCAAAATTATACGCTTGATGAAGTAAAAAATATTCTTGAAAAAGAAGGTTATATTGAAGAGCAGATTACCGAATTAGTTAGCTTGTATAAAAAGAGAAAATTGAACGAACGAACAAATCGTGGTTTTATTTTAATGGGTATTGGTTGCTTCTTAGGCTTTATCAGTTGCCTATTTACTGTTCTTGGTTTTTTTCCTGAAATAAAAGATTTTATATTATATGGACTAACCTCAGGCGGCATCATAATTGCATTAATTGGAGGTTATTATGTTTTTGAGTGAGGTAAAATGTCATTTATTGCCTGTTCATTCAAACTTCTTTTTTCTAAATATTCTTATTCATTTTCTTCTAATGCGTCACGTAAATTTTTAAGTCTGTCGTGGTCAGCATGAAGCAAAATTTTCTGTGCTAGTAAAAACGATTGTTGATGAGGTGTAATAAAATCTACGCTATTCTTAAGTACATCATCATACGCAGCCAAAGCCATATTCTCACCATATTCACACGAGTCGAGTATTAACTTAGTATTGTTACCTGTAAGTGCCGCTTTCACATCCATCCAAACTCTAAAAAATTTTCCAGATAAACGTGTGCCTTCAAGAATAGCATAGCCTAAATGATGAACTTCTTTAACAAGTTCAGATTTACAATGATTACTAGTTTGAATAAACTGTGAGAATAAAAGTTTCAAATCAACTTCCTTGGTTTCAGTTGATGCTGTTTCGTATCCTTCAATTCTATCATTATTGATTTCAATCAGTGCATTGAGTACTTCACTCGTTTTTTGGGTATCCATTTGTAAAATTTTGATATTATGACAATTTGAAATTTCATAAGGTCATTTATTCGCTCATACTAATTTCCTTTCCACCCATAATTCGCCAAGCTTGATGAATACTTTCTTCATCATATATTTTTGGATGAATGCCTACCAATATTTGTCCGTTCTTTAAGTTTTCTTCATAGAATTTCGCTCGATCTTCACCTAAACCTACACCCATAAGAGCACCGATGAGTCCACCTGCAACACCAACAGCGCCTGCTCCAGCGAGTCCAGCCATTAGAGGTCCAGCCACAAGAAAACCTAATCCAGGAATTACAAAACTAGTCCCTATGGCCAATGTGATTCCTAAAATAGCACCTATAGTTACTCCTATAGTTCCTCCAATTGCGGAAGCTTTTCCAGCAGTTGACATGGGAGAAGCTTCTAACTCTCCTTCATGTGTTGTATTAGAAAAATACTTTTCTCGAGTGGCTTCCGACATAATTAAAGTAATATTCGCTTTATCATATCCTTTTTCGATTAAAAATTGATAAGCCTTTTCAGCATCAACATTGTTTAAAAATAAGGCAGCAAGTAAATTTGGTTCTACCTGCATTTCTTTTGCTTGGGTTTCGTTTATAGGGTCCATCTTTGAAAATTTTGGTGTGATTAATAAATATTTTTTATAAGTTGATAAGCCTTGAAGTTGTTAATGGGAAGCATTTGATTTTTATAAATTACTATTACTTAATATTAAATTCAGCCACTTCATAATCTCTGTTTTCAAAAGATTATTATAAGCCATACATGCTATTTCATTGAAAAGTGATTTCTTACTAAAACTTGTTGTTCGTGCTCAGTCATTTTATCGGCATTCTTAACTTCAATCTTAATTTTATCAAAGTGATGGTCTTTATTTAGCAAATTTTTCAGTTCGGCTTTAGCATCTGTTGGGCCAAATAAGATAACTCTATCAAAATTAAGAATCACTTCACCGATTTGTTTGTAGTAAGCGGCATGATCTTGTTGTTCTTTATTATGTGCAGTAAATTCGCTTTTACTCATTGTGGCACTTTTTTGTTCATGCGTAAATGTAGAATCTATAGAGCGCGTTGTCATTGGATCTGTTGTAAATTCTGTTAGATATGCATTGGCGTGATCCATCCAAATGCCTAGGTCTTTTGTTGCTCGTGTCATAATATGTTTAAATAATTAGTTTAAATACTTCCATGTGCTAATGCATACTTTTTTAAAATATCTTGTAATGAATTGTAATGTTGCTCAAGATGTTTAATTGTCATTTCAGCGTCTTGTTCAGGTTTTGAAACAGGCAATTCCGATATATATTTCAACAATTCAGGATATCTACTTGTGATCTTAATTATCAATGCTAGAATATCGTTACGCCATTCTTGTTCAGTTTTCATTCCTATTTCTATTTCACAAAGATGGCTAGAAAGGAAAGAAACTGTTTGCATAATACTTGAATAGAGTTATATGATTCATCTATTTTAAAATATTTGTTTAGCCATCAATAGGGTTAACTATCTAATTTGGTATATATTGAAGCCATCCATCGGCGCGGCAAGAAGCGAGTGAACGCTGCCACAATTTTAGGCAAAGTACCAGGAACAATAATCATTTTCCCCTTAAGCAGATCGTTAATTGCTATCTCACCTACTGTGAGTACTGGTACTGCCATTTTTTGCCCGAATTTACCAAGCTTAGCCTTTGTATCCTTTTCAATTGAAGGTTTAGTAAATACAGGTCCAGGACAGAGACAACTTACACTAATATTGTTCTTCTTTAATTGATATCGTAATGAATAGCTAAAATAAAGTACTGCAGATTTGGTTGCTGAATAAACATTTTTTTGTGATATTGGAGCAAAGGCGGCCATGCTTGCCACATTTAAAATATAAGATGGTGAATTTTTTTGAAGTAATGGTAATAAGGTTAAGCTTAATGCCATACATGATTGAACATTGAGTCGAACCATATATTGAACTGTGTCGAGTGGAATGGACAAATAATCATTGATACCACCTAGTCCAGCGACATTACATAGCACTTTTAGTTGAATATTATTTTCAATACACCAATTTGCAATTTCAGTGGCAGAGGTTTCAATGCTTAAATCTTTGGATATCGTTTCGACATGAATCGGGTATAAAGATTCAAGACTTTGTTTTGCAATTTGCAAATCCTTTTCATTTCGCGCGATTAATATCAAATTGAAATTTCGTTTTGCTAAGGCCTTCGCAATTGCATATCCAATTCCTTTGCTACCACCAGCAACCAAGGCATAAGGATTTGAGGTATTATAACAATGATTAAACTGTTGAAGTTTTGTTGTATCAGCGCACCATGCATTACAGCAACAAGAAACGAATAACAGGATTAAAAGGGTTTTAGTATTGAATAAAATTTCTATCATATATCTATTTTAATTTTTAATCAACGTGTTCTTTAGGCTTTATCACCGAATATTTAAAAATAGGATTCACAATTTGTGATGCGTTAGGGATAGAACGTAAAGCCCGGAGCTAGTTTGCCTCAAACGAAGCGAGGACTTGAAGTGATAGCCCGACCCCGTTTGAAAAAATGTAATAACGAGGAACGAGTAACGAAAAGCATCTAAACGGGGAACGCCCATTTTATGTATGTTAAAAAATATATTTACGGATGCATGGAGAAAATAAAATTGCCAATATTATTTTCTAGTAGAGGAATATCTAACAAATCGGTGTTACCGTCACCATTTAAATCCGTGTTAATATATCCAGAATCGAAATTAGTAATTCCCAATTCTAAGTCGGCGAGATCAAGCAAATCAATATTTTCATCTTGATTAATATCTCCAGAATATATTGCCCAATGATTGAAATCAACTTGTTTTAAATGATTTCCATAAGTTTTTGAAGATGAATCAGTAAAATTATAAAACGCAGGTAGTGATGTTAATTCAATTGGCATGGCACTCCATGTTTGCAAACCATTTCTGTGCTTCACTACAATATAATAAGTACCAAGAACAGGAAAATCGCTGGTTGCTGTGCCATTGGTATTTAAAATGGTGGTTGATGATGTAACCAAATTATAGGGAAAGGAAGTATTATGGAGTTCAATCTTAATTGAGTCGGACATTGAAGATAATACATTTGGTAAATTAGAGTTGGTTAATACGCTGTCCATTAATTCGTTTGAAAGATAATAACCTTCAATAAAGGTATTGATATGAAGTGTAGATAAATAACGTATAGTATTGCTGCTGTTAAGTGTGATGGCACCCACTTTAGATAAACCTCTTCCTAAAAGTGAAGCATTATTAAGCAATTCAATAGCACCATTGACAACGAGTGTACCTCTGAATACTGAATAGGCGCCAAGTTCAAAAGCGCCATTGATACGCCAGTAAATATTTCGTGCAGAAGCAGAGTTAATCAGAATGAGATTTGACAAGGCGCTGACAGAAAAGGCACCATCGATATTAAAAATAAAAATTGCATTTGGATCACCTTCTGCATCTAAAAATAAATTGCCATTTAAAGTTGAAGCAGCCCCTAAACAGTATACATCAGGCGTTAGTATTTGATTCCCTCCTAAAACAGAACCGAGGGGCGTACCGCAAGGAATAGCAGCAAGTGAATTATAGAGGAGTGTAACATCAGCAGAAGCCATTAAAGTGGTTGGATCCTCAATGAATGTTTGTCCGTTTACTATACCCGGTGGGAATCCTGAAATGGCGCCACTATTTGTGCCTATATCACCTAGAACACTTGAAGGTCCAGAATTGCTAAAAGCACCCACATTGGTAAACATTGCCATATTGGTAAGTGAACCTAAATTAGGCGATTGAGAGAAAGTAAACAAAGGTGAAAAGAGGATGACAAAAGCCATTGATATTGAAGATATTTTTAAATTCATAATTGGGTAATTTGTATTTTGAATTGCATATATGACTGGGAAGAATTTAATACTGTAAAATTGAAGACAAATACGGTGAATAGCCTTATACAACTACAGATTCAATTTGTATAATTCACATAGAGGTAGATATTTAGTGCTTATCATTTATCAATCTTCAATCATTTGAGTTAAATGCTATATCACATGAATTTTAACGCATATGCAATAAATCAAAATTCGCTAAGTGATAATATTGAAACATTAATTGCTTATTATGTAAACAGATTCTAGTATATGTTTTCAACCTTTGTAAAAGAATATATTTAGAAAATATCTTTCTTAATAAATCTACAAATAAACATCCATTCCATAAAGACAAAATGAATGATAATATTTGATAAAATAATTTTACTTCTTATAAAAATATTTGTTAGAAGAAATTTTTCGTTACTTATAACCATTCAGAACAAAGATGCAAGATGAATCATTTCAAAAATAAATTCAAATAACCAAAATGGATTATAACATGGTCCAACCGATTCCAGCATGATACATGCTATTTAAAATTAAAATACTTAAAAAAATTACGTTATGAAAAATAAGAAGCCAGAACAACAATTATATGAGGATCCATCTGAAAAAATGAAGAAAGTAGTGCCAGATGCCGAAGTAGAATTGAATCCGTTAAAAGAATTGAAAGAGATAGAAGAAATCGATAAAGAACTTATTGAAGTACCTCATAACGGTCCTTTAGAAGGCAGTGATTTAGATATTCCTGGCGCCGAACTAGATGATGAGGCTGAAAGCATTGGTAGTGAGGATGAAGAAAATAACTATTATAGTATTGGAGGTGATAATCATGACAACCTAGAAGAAAACAACGATAATAATTCTTAACAAATAAAATAGTAACAATGGAAAAAGAAACAAAATGGACAATTGATTTGATCCATAGTGAAATTGAATTTAAAGTGCGTCATTTAATGATTGCATTTGTAAAAGGAAGTTTCAAAAAGTTTGATGCAAGTATTTACACGAGCGGAAAAGACTTTACCACTGCAGAAATTGATTTATGGATTGATGTGGAATCAATAAGCACAGGTGATGAAAAACGCGATGAGCATTTATGTAGTCCAGAATTTTTTGATGCAGAAAAACACAAACAAATCGTTTTTAGTTCGGAAACAATTAGCAAGCCAGATGAATTAGGCCATCATGAATTATGGGGTGATTTAACGATTAAAGGCATTACAAAACATGTAATGTTGATAGTTGATTTTGGTGGCATGGCAAAAGATTTATCGGGTAATGAAAAAGCCGGCTTTGAAATATCAGGAAAAATTAATCGAAGAGATTTTGGACTAAACTGGAATAAGACAATGGAATTAGGAGGTGTAATGGTAAGTGAAGATGTAAATTTTCATTGTGAGTTAGAATTAATCAATCAAGGAATATCTGACCTTATTATGGTCCTTGAAAATGAAGCAACACATGATGGTGTTAGAAAATAAAATAGACTTAATAAATTAAAACAAATAAACATGAAAGTAGCAATTGGCATTGCCGAAAAAAATTTGATAAAAAGCACGGATTTACTAGAAGCAATACTAGCAGATGAAATGGTATTGTATATTAAAACAAGAAAATTCCACTGGAATGTATCAGGAAATAGTTTCATGGAACTCCATAAACTTTTTCAAGAACAATATACTGAATTAGAAAATACCATTGATTTGATTGCAGAACGAATTAACAAACTAGGATCTAAAACCATTGGTACAATGGAAGAATTTATTAGCTTGACAAGATTAAAAGAAATG